>JAURLR010000007.1 GCA_030831135.1 Alphaproteobacteria bacterium | reverse complement strand
GCGGGCATCCATAAACGCCGCGACACAACCGGCATATCCGCGACTCACGGTCCGGCGTTATTTTGCGAAAACCGATCTCAAATGACAGCTCCGAGGCCCAGATGGCACGCCCCAAAAAAGCAGAACATACCTCCGAAGAAGCCCGCGCCGCCGCGGCGGATACCGCGCGCCATCTTCTCGACATCGGGGCCGTCAATTTCAGCCCGGAAGACCCCTACACCTTCACCTCGGGGCGGGTCAGCCCGAGCTATATCGATTGCCGCCGGGTCATCGCCTTCCCGCAAGCCCGGGAAGCCATGACAGCCCATGCGGTGGACCTGATCGACCGGGAAATCGGGCGGGACAATATCGACGTGGTCGCCGGTGGTGAAACTGCCGGCATCCCCTATGCCGCCTTTCTGGCCGTCGCGCTGGGCAAGCCCATGGTCTATGTCCGCAAGGAACCCAAGGGTTTCGGCCGCATGGCCCAGATCGAGGGCGCGCTGGACGCCGGGGCCCGGGTTCTGCTGGTCGAAGATCTGACCACCGATGCCGGCAGCAAGGTCCGGTTCATCGATGCCCTGCGCGAAGCAGGCGCCATTGTGGAGCACACCTATGTCGTCTTTCACTACGGCATCTTCGCCGAAGCCTGGGAGACGATGGAGAAACTGGGTGTCGGCCTGCATGCGCTGGCGACATGGTGGGATGTTCTCGACGCGGCCCGGAAGAACAGCATTTTCACCAGCGAACAGCTCGACAGTGTCGAGGCCTATCTCAGCGATCCCGATACCTGGAAGCCGATGATTTTGTAGGTCCGGCGATCCGCGCGGTTTCGTGACCGCTTGGGCCTCGACATTGCCACACGCTCATGTCCTACAATCATCCGGCATGACGTGAGGGAGTATCATTGTGTCCGCCTATAGACTTCTCGCCGCTGCCGCGCTCGCCACGGCCCTGACCACCGGTGCCGCCCAGGCCCAGAAGGACGAGCTGGTCATCGGGATCAGCCAGTTCCCGCAAGGCTTTCATCCCAATATCGCCAGCCACGTGGCGCTGTCCCTGATCCACGGGATGACCCGGCGGCCCTTCACTGTTTACGACGCCCAGTGGAATCTGATCTGCCAGCTCTGTACGACACTTCCCACACGTGAAGCGGGCACGATCCGGGACTGGACCACACCGGACGGCAAACCGGGTCTGGCCGTGGATTACACGATCCAGGACGGCGCAACCTGGGGTGACGAAACCCCGGTCACCACGGCGGATGTCCAGTTCACATGGGAAATCGGACGTAACGAAACCTCCGGGGTGAACAATCAGGAACTCTACCGCCGGATGGAAAAGATCGAGTCCCGCGATGCGCGGAGCTTCACGATCTTCTGGAACAAGCGGACCTGCCAGGCCGAGGCGATCAACGATTTCGAGATTGTGCCCGCACATCTGGAACGCGCCGCCGCCAGTGATCCCGCCGCCTACCGCACCGGCAATGCCTATGACAGTGACCCGACCCAGCCGGGCCTCTATTTCGGCCCCTACCGGATCACCCGTGTCGAACCCGGTGCCACCGTGGTGCTGGAACCCAACCCGACCTGGTGGGGCGCAAAACCGTTCTTCACGAAGATCACCTTCCGCACCATCGAGAACACAGCCGCGCTTGAAGCCAATCTTCTCTCTGGCGAGATCGACTATATTGCCGGGGAAGACGGTATCTCGCTGGATCAGGCGCTAGCCTTTGAAAAACGCCACGGCGACCGGTTCGATGTGGTCTTCAAGCCGGGCCTGTTCTACGAACATATCGACCTGATGCTCGACAACCCGATCCTTGCCGATGTCCGGGTCCGGCGCGCCCTGCTCCACGCCATCGACCGGGGGGCCATCAGTTCCCGTCTGTTCGAGGGCAAGCAGCCCGTTGCCGACACCTCGGTGCATCCGCTGGACTCGGTCCATGTGGACGATGTCCGCAAATACGCCTTCGACCCCGGACAGGCCCGGACCCTGCTCGATGCCGCCGGCTGGACCGATATGCGCGACGGCATCCGGCACAACGCCGCCGGAGAGCCGCTCCGCATCGAGATCATGACCACGGCGGGCAACCGCGTGCGCGAACTTGTCGAACAGGTGATCCAGTCCAACCTGCGCGAAGTCGGGGTCGATCTGCGGATCCGCAACCAGCCCGCCCGGGTTCTATTCGGCCAGACCATCCGCCAGCGGGAGTTCACCGGCATGGCCATGTTCGCGTGGTTCTCCAGCCCGCAAAACGTGCCACGAACCACGCTCCATTCCTCGATGATTCCGAACGCCGAAAACAGCTGGTCCGGGCAGAACTACCCGGGTTATCGCAGCGCGGTGATGGACGAGGCCATCGACCGGGTTGAGGTTGAATGCAGCGCGGCCGATCAGACCCGGCACTGGACGACCATCCAGCAGACCTATGCCGAGGACCTCCCAGCCCTGCCCCTCTATTTCCGGGCCAACGCCTTCATCATGCCGAAATGGCTGCATGGCGTGACGCCCACTGGCCACCAGTATCCCAGCACGCTCTGGGTCGAGAACTGGACCGCGAAATGAACATCGGATTGCACGGTCAGGGCGTACCGAAAAATGCTGCGTCATGCCTGCGAAGGCAGGCACCCATTAACGCCGATGCAAGACCGGGCAACCTCCTGCGACACTGGGCCCCTGCCTGCGCAGGGGCGACGAGGCGTGTTGGCGTCACCAACCCGGCGCCCGGACACCAATGACCGCCTACCTGACACGCCGCCTGCTGGGCATGGCCATCGTGCTGGTGGTCATGTCCTTTCTGGTCTTCATGCTGATCGGGCTGATGCCGGGCGACCCCATCGACATCATGATCGCGTCCAATCCCGAGCTCACTCCGGCGGATGGCGAGCGCCTGAAACGCCTGCACGGCCTCGATCTGCCGCTCTGGGAACGCTATGGCAGCTGGCTGGCGGGGCTCCTGCACGGAGATCTTGGATTTTCGCGGACCTACAACCGCCCGGTGCTCGAAATTCTGCTACCCCGGCTCGGCAACACGGTCATCCTGCTCGGGCTGAGCTCGCTCGTCGCCATTGCCATCGCCATTCCGCTCGGTGTGATCGCGGCCACCCGGCCCCAATCCCCCCTCGACAGCGCGATCAACCTGTTCTGTTTTGCCGGGATTTCCGTCCCGCCCTTCTGGCTGGCGCTGGTCTTCATCATGTTCTTCGCCGTCACGCTCGGCTGGCTGCCTGCCGGCGGGATGGGATCGCCCGAGGACGGGGTTCTGGGGCGCCTGGAATTCCTGGTGCTCCCGGTCGCCACACTCACCATTGCCAGCCTGGCCGGATACACCCGCTTTGCCCGCGCCGCGATGATCGAGGTTCTCCGTCAGGACTACATCCGGACAGCCCGCGCCAAGGGGCTCGGCCCCGTACGGACCGTGTTCGGGCACGGGCTGCGCAACGCCATGCTGCCGCTGACCACGATCATCGCGCTGGATTTCGGCACGCTCTTTTCCGGTGCGCTGATCACCGAAACCATGTTCGGCTATCTGGGCATGGGCAAGCTGATCTACGATTCGATCCTCGGGAATGACTTCAACCTCGCCCTTGTGGGCCTGTTGCTGGCAACGCTGGTGGTGCTGATCGGCAATTTTCTCGCCGATATCGCCTATGCCGTTCTCGATCCGCGGATCTCCTTCCGTTCACTGGAGGCGGCATGAGCATCGCCGAACCGGTTTTCGACGCGGCAGGACGCGAACCCAGCCTGTTCTGGCAGCGTCTGCGCCGGAACCGCGCCGCGATCGCCAGCGCGCTCATTCTCGTCACGATCACCACACTGGCGCTGCTGGCCCCGGTCTTCGAGACCGCGCTGGGCATCGATGCCACCCGGGTCGATCTGTTCAACCAGTATGCCCCGCCGGGGGCAACCCACTGGCTGGGAACCGATGAAGCGGGCCGCGATGTCTTTGTCCGGCTGCTCTATGGCGGCCGCATCTCTCTGCTGGTCGGGCTCGTGGCGGCCCTCGGGGCAGCGGTCATCGGCACATCCATCGGCTTGCTCGCGGGCTATCATGGCGGCTGGCTCGACGGGCTGCTGATGCGCACCACGGACGGCGTCATCGCCCTGCCCTTGCTGCCATTGCTCATCATCCTGGCCGCCGTCGATCTGACCAAGATCGGCATTCCGGAAAGCATCGCCAGCTCGGAAATGGCAAGCCTTTACCGCATCATCTTCATCATCGCGCTTGTCGGCTGGACAACCGTGGCACGGCTGGTCCGCG
>JAURLR010000094.1 GCA_030831135.1 Alphaproteobacteria bacterium | reverse complement strand
GATGGGGGCGAAACAGGATCGACGGGCGCGTAAAGGGTGAACTTTCGTTCGGTATGGTACCACCGTCATCGGGCCATATTCATAGGTGCCAACGACAATGTTGAAACCTTCGCTGTAGCTGCCTAACACGCAGAGATAAGCGCGGTTCGGGGGGCACCGGGCAACAGAAGCCCCCCACTTTATTTCTCTGGCGGTCCCCGTACTGCCGATTGCGTTTTCACGAATCGCCCGCCTGCCTGAAACTGTACCCAGCTTTTTCACCGATCCCCGTTGACCCACGTGCCCCAGCGCGCTTCCATCGCGATGCCATGACAGATGATCTGATGAAATACGACAAGATGGTGGAAGACGCCCTGCGCGGCGTTGTCCGCAAGGCCCTGCAGCACGCGCTCGACAAGGGCCTGCCGGGGGACCACCATTTCTACCTGACCTTCCGCACCACCGCGCCGGGCGTGTCGATCCCCGATTACCTGCATGACCAGTATCCCGAGGAGATGACCATCGTCCTCCAGCACCAATACTGGGACCTGACCATTGAAGACGAAAAGTTCACCGTCACCTTGAGCTTCAAGAACCGGCCTGCCGATCTCGTGATCCCGTTCGCGGCATTGTCGGGCTTTGTGGATCCGTCTGTGAAATTCGGGCTGCAGTTCACGGTCGAGTCCGATGGCAAGATCAGTGTTCCGACAATTCGCCCGGAGGGTGATCTGGTTCCGGTCTCGGAAACGATCGAAACCGAATCCCTGGCTGACGAGACGACCGCGAATGAGGACGGCACGGCGGACGGAGCAGAAGTCGTCAGCCTCGATCAGTTCCGCAAGAAGTAGCTACAGCGCGACCGATTTGACGAACGCGATCACTATAGATTTAGACAGAGTAAGAGAGAAAGCTAACGTCGGAATTCGACGAGCCTTTGTATTTATGGGGTTCGGTGTAAACGCAGCCAATAATTCCGAGTTCGCGCAGTTTAATCTGCCCTCAGTTATTGATTATGGTTTTTTACCCCGAGAGCCCGATGCGTCTGAACTAGACGAGTTTAAGGAGCACTTTCGGCATTGGGTTGTCGGAAATGGGCTTCGAGAGTTGGAAGAAACATTCGCACTTTTCTTAGATGCGATTTTTGACGCCTGTCTTCTTGCTCACAACACAACAAAACCCGATGTTAAATCGACAACTTTAGCGCTGAGTTGCACTCAAGCTGGGATAGAGAAAAAGCTCAGGCTTCTGAAAGAACACTTCTTGGTAGAATCTGACGCGGAGAGACACTTAATATCACTCGCAAAAGCTCGAAACTGCCTCACTCACCGTCGAGGGATTGTGTCCCAAGCAGACTTTAATAGAACAGATGGTTTTGTGCTGAGTTGGTATGCCGTAGACGTCATATTTGACCGTAAGAATGAAGCGCCAATATCCCTGTCGTCTCACACTTCAACCGAACCTATTACCTCCAAAGAGGGTGGCAAAATTATTGCTAAGTTTGAAAACCGCGAGAGAATATTTGGCGCCCGCGAGGTAATCGATTTATCGGCCTACGAATTACGAGATATCTGCTTCAGTCAATCCTTGATAACAAAGCCATATCTGGAGTCCGCAGTCGCCTTCTTAGTCAGTCAGGGAATAGAGCCGCATAATTTTCAGGGTCAAGAAACTGACATGCAAAGTTGAGGCAAGCGCTAGGCGATGGGGTTTGCTGAATTTACCCTCGATGTTCTCGTGCAAATTGGCGAGCCCTTTGAGTCATCAGTCCGTCTGCGCCGCATGTTTGGCGGCTATGGCATTTTCTGCGACGGCGTGATGTTCGGACTGATCGCCGAGGCCGTACTGTTCCTCAAGGTCGATGACACGACCCGGGCGAGCTTTCTCGAAGCCGGCGCAGAGCCGTTCATGTACGAGAAGGCCAGGAAACTGGTCGAAATGTCCTATGTCACGGTGCCCGATGACGCAGGCGAGAATGCCGACGAATTTCGCCCTTGGGCCCATATGGCGCTCGCCGCTGCAAATCGGGCAAAGGCAGCAAAGCCCGCCAAAAAGAGATAAACCATCCCCGCGACATCAGGCCCCGGCATGGAACGACATCTTTGATCGGATTGGCCTTTACCTCTGCGTGGCGGCGAGGATAATGCGCGCGCAAACTGGAGAATGTGATGACAAACAATACCCGTATCGAATCCGACACCATGGGCGAGGTCGAAGTTCCGGCCGACAAGTATTGGGGAGCCCAGACCCAGCGCAGCATCGAGAACTTCCCGATCGGCAATGACCGCATGCCGACCGCACTTATCCGCGCGCTCGCCATACAGAAACAGGCAGCAGCTAAAGCCAATCTGGCGCTGGGTCAGCTCGAAGCCGAAGTCGCCAATGCCATCGTCGCGGCCGCGCAGGAAGTGATTGACGGCAAGCTCGACGACAACTTCCCGCTCGTCGTCTGGCAAACCGGTTCGGGTACCCAGTCGAACATGAACGCGAACGAGGTCATTGCGAACCGCGCCAATGAAATCCTTGGCGGCAAGCCCGGCGACAAGTCCCCGGTGCACCCCAATGACCACGTCAATCGCAGCCAGTCTTCGAACGACACCTTCCCGGCCGCCATGCATATCGCGGCAGCGATCGAATTCGAAGATCGTCTTATTCCTTCGCTCAATCACCTGAAGGATGCGCTGGAGAAAAAATCGAAGGAATTTTCCGACATCATCAAGATCGGACGCACCCATACCCAGGACGCCACGCCGCTGACCCTGGGTCAGGAGTTTTCCGGCTACACCGCCCAGATGGGCGGGGTCATCGCCGGCATCCAGCGCGCCATGCCCGATCTGTTGCAACTCGCCCAGGGCGGCACCGCAGTCGGCACCGGCCTGAATACGCCCAAGGGATTTGCCGAACAGTTTGCCAGGGAAGTTGCCGAAATCACCGGCAAGCCCTTTGAGACGATGCCCAACAAGTTTGCCGGACTGGCCGCCCATGATGCGATGGTGGCGGCGTCAGGTGCGCTCAATGTGGGCGCAGTCGCCGCCATGAAGATCGCCAATGATGTGCGCTTCCTCGGCTCGGGTCCGCGCAGTGGCATCGGCGAGTTGAACCTGCCTGCCAACGAACCGGGATCCTCGATCATGCCGGGCAAGGTGAACCCGACCCAGTGCGAGGCCCTGACCATGGTCGCCGCCGAAGTCATGGGCAACCATATGGCCGTCACGATCGCAGGCAGCAATGGTCATTTTGAGCTGAATGTTTTCAAGCCGGTGATCATTTTCAACGTGCTGCGCTCGGCCGGATTGCTCGGCGATGCCTGCCGCAGCTTCACCGATCGCTGCGTCGACGGGATCGAAGCGAACCGCGAACGGATCGCCGAGTTGATGGCGCAATCCCTCATGCTCGTGACCGCGCTGAACCCCCATATCGGCTACGACAACGCTGCAAAAGTCGCAAAAAAGGCATTTGCAGACGGGAGTACCCTAAAAGAGGCCGCAATTGACTTGGGGCTGCTCACCAGCGAGCAGTATGATGAATGGGTCAAACCGGAGAACATGATCGAGCCTGCCTGATGCAAAACATCATCGAGACCCTGCCCCATCAATCCGCGAACAAGAAACGTTCGGTTGTTGTTGCGGGCCATCGGACCAGCGTCTCGCTCGAAAACGTGTTCTGGGATCATCTTCGCAAGATCGCAAAGGCAAGACGGATTTCCGTCAACGAACTGGTCACCGAAATCGATCAGTCCCGTGACGGCAGCCTGTCGAGCGCGATCCGTGTCTTCATTCTGGAAAACCTGCGCAAGTAGCACCTGCCGTTCGAGGATGATCTAACGGCGCTTGATCAGTCCCTCGAGAAGATTCTTGAACTGATCGACCGGCTCCTGGCTGGGGGCCGGGGCCTGCCCGCCTTCGTTCGGCTGCTGCTGCTGGGTGGCACCGGGCAGGAACTTGTGCAGCGCCGTCCCGACGGCCTTGCTGGCGATGAACTCGTTGATCTGGTTCACATTCACCAGACGCGTATTGGGAGCGTCCAGCGGGCCCTTCTGTTCGACAACGATTCCGGGGAATTCCGGATGTGCCGGAAACGCCGCCCGCGCTTGGATATCCACCAGCCACTGCGGCAGGTTTGTCGTTCCCGCAAAGGAAACCGACGCGCAATCCGGGTTCATCTGCTGCTGGGGCAAGGTCGCAATACCATTGGCAATATCAAACCGGCCATCGAAACTGGCGAGCTTTGTCTGTCCACCCTGAGCCGACGTAGCCAGCCCGAGAAACCCCTCAAGCCCGTTCAGATTGTCGAGCTGGTTGCTGATCCGGCAGACATCCACGCCATCAATCACGGCGTTGGTGAACTGCACGGCACCCTTGCCACCCAGATTGGAAATCATCTCGAACTCGCTGCGCCCGCGCGCGGAGACATTCAGATCAGCCCCAAGCGTGCCGGACACAAGCTGAACGCTGGAAATCGGAAACAGCAGGTTGAGCGCTGACATCACACCCTTGTCGCCACCCTTGGACGAACCGCCCAGAAACTTGGCAGCATCGGCTCCTTTGACGTTGAGCGCATATGACACTGTCGGCACGTCTCGATTTGCGACCTGCGCTGTCATGCCGAAGGTACCACCAAAGGCCTGCCCCGAGAGCTGGTTCAGGTCGAGCACCCCATTCTTGACCGTGACTGCCAACTGGGGCTGGTCGACGCGGATATTGGTGTAGGTGATGGCCGGGGCCGACAACTTGATTGCCGCGTCGGCTGTCTGCAGGGCAGACAGGTCGAGAGGCTCACGAGACCAGCGCGCTGCACCACTGCCCGACGGTGCAGTACCAGTCGACGGTGCCGCCGCGCCGGACCTGCCGCTGGCAGCTGCACGATTTGAAGGAACCGGCAGGAACCAGTCGACGATGATCTCACTGGTGTTGAGCTCCGCCGTCAGGTCAGGTCGCGCGCCAGCCAGAACCAGCCGGGCGTTGCCATTGTAGTTGACCGGACCTGCACGTCCCTCAAGCTTGGGCAACGACACCAGATCAGGCTGCAAGTCGAGATTCGCCTTCAGGACGAACGGCCCTGCCTCGGCCAGCGCGGGTCGATAGTCATTGGCAAAGGTCCGCACAAAGGCAACCATGTCGGGATGGCTGACATCGAGCGCCAGCGCACCGGTCGGCTTTCCCGATGCCAGGCTCGCCAGCTTGCCATTCAGCAGGATCTTTCCAGGTCCAATACCGATATCGGCGTTCAGGCTGGTTGCGTTCAAGTCGCCATTCGCCACAACGACTGCGGCCAGCGCACCCGTTTTCACACCCTTCGCAGCGCCATCGCCCATCAAACGCGCCATAAACGCCGATGCATCGGGATGCGAGAGATCGAGCGTTACGTCATAGCGGGGCGGCTGGGCCAGTGCCCCCACAGTTCCCACCGCCTTCAGGTTGGCGCCCAGCGCCTGCACGGTCGCGTCAATCGCCAGGTTTTCCAGATTTCCCTTGAAGGTCCCGTTGAGTTTCCCCGGACCAATGGGGGCTGGCGCGGACACATTGGCAAGCGCCAGCAGCCGGTCGGCGTTCGGCGCATCAACGCTGACGGTCAGGTCAGCAGCCGGTGTCCCGTCGAGCCCGGTCACCTCACCCTTTGCCGAAACCTTGGCCCCTTCCAGGTTCGCAACCGAGGCATCCCGCACGTCGAGCTTTCCGGCCTGCAAGGTGCTGTCGAGATTAACCCCCCGGATATTCTGTTCACGGTAGACAAGCTCGCCGACCTTCAACTGCAGAATGGCATCGAAGGCACTCAGTGCCGCCAGCCCGGAAGGCGCGTTGTCCTTCGCACCGGCCGGTGCAGCCCCGCCAGATGATGCACCCGCGCTACCGCTGGTCGAGGTGACAGAATCGGCCGGCAGATAGGCATCGAGATTCAGCTTGTCGAGCGACAGGCCGACACCGAAACCGGGCCGTTCGCGCAAGGCCACCGCCACTCCACCCCGCAGACGGGAGACATCAACGCTGACATCGATATCCGTGAGCGTGACATTTTCAGGCGTGGCCAGAACCGAGACCGAACCCGCCATCTTGCGCAGGCGTTCGGCGGGCACGGCTTCCACATCCACACCGGCCCAGGTCAGCAAGGAACGCAGATTGTCCGAAGACAGTTCGGCCTGACCGTTGAACTCCGGCCCGGCATCCGCCGCAGACACCAATCCGACCAGCGAGGCCGATGAGCCACCCGGCAATTGGGCCGATGCCCGCGAGATATTCACCACGCCATCGGCCATTTCGGCGTTGAAAAACACCTGACGGATCACACCCTCGCGATACACGAGGGCGTCGATTTTTGTCTCGATACTCGCGGAGAATGCTGTCGGGATCGCAAATCCGCCCGATGTAGGTTCGGCTGTGCCGGCGTTATTCGCCCGCGGTTTCGAATCCGAAGCCCCTCCGCTCCCCTTGGCCGGTGACGAAGCCGTCTCGGCCAGGAGGCGATCAAGGTCGAGCTGTGACATGTTGAGAACAACATTCGCGACGGGATTGTCGCCCAGCGCGACATCAATGGCACCAGTGGCGGAGTCCTGTCCGAGCCGCAATGCAAGGTCACTGACCGTTACGGCATCCTGACTTGCGGTGACCGTGCCATCAATTTCCAGCGCCTTGCCTTTCAGGGCCGACGGCGCAGCGGCTTTTGTAAGACTGGCGACCATCGCAGAGAGATCGTCGGCCCGCACCTCGACCTGACCGGACACACGAGGCATTCCCGTGGCACCCGAAAAGACGCCGGAATAGCCGATTTTGGCACCCGCCGTTGCAATACGCAGATTGATCGGGGTTGCCTTGTCATCGACCAGCTCTCCAACGGCTGCCGTCAGCTCGATATCGAAACCACGGGCCGCAAGCGAACCTTCGGCGCGGAAGGGGCCGACCAGACTGCCTGCACCCAGCGACACGTCGATATCCTCGACGCGCTCGGTCTGGTCGGGCGTCCTGTAGGTCAGCGTGCCATCGACAATGACCACATCATCGAAACGGATGGGCGGCGTCG
>JAURLR010000093.1 GCA_030831135.1 Alphaproteobacteria bacterium | reverse complement strand
GGGCATCATGCAAGGTGTTGAGGGTATTCTGGCCGCACTCGAGCAGGAGCCCGATACGGTGTCCGGCATCGCGCCTGAAAAACAGAAATTTGCGATTCCGCCCGTCATCATCTTTTTCATTTTCATCGTGATCATCATGAGCCTGCGTTCCTTCGGGCGCGCATCACGGCGGCACATGCGCGGACACCGGGACTGGTATACGGGCGGCCGGATGTCGGGGGGTGGATTTTCAGGCGGCAGCAGCGGCGGCTTCTCGGGTGGCGGGGGAAGCTTCGGCGGCGGCGGTTCTTCGGGGAGTTGGTAGCATGACAATGATGACAACTGAGCAACGTGACGCGCTGCGCGACACGATCAAGGCTGCGGAAAGCCGGACCAGTGCGGAATTCGTGACGGTCATCGCGGAGTCTGCCGAGCCGTATCTGTTCATCCCGACCTTGTTTGCCGCGGTCGCAACGCTCCTGATCTCGGGCGTGGCGCTGTTCTTTCAGGACGCCTTGCCGCTCACCACGATCGAGTTTTTCGCAGGGCAGGTGATTATCTTCACGGGGCTCGCCTTGATCTGTCGTATTCCCGAAATTCGCTATGCTCTGGTGCCGAAATCCATTCGGCACAGCCGCGCCTCACGTCTGGCACGCCATATGTTTCTCGACCTCGGCATGACCGAGACCGAAGACCGGAATGCCGTGCTCTTCTTCGTGGCCATGGGCGAACGCTATGTCGAGGTGATCGCCGATGTCGGGCTGCAGCAGAAGCTCGATGATCCCGCAGTGTGGGACCGGATCGTCGGCAAGTTCGTCGAGGATATCCGTAACGGTGATGTTGCAGACGGGTTCACGACGGCCATCGACGGCTGCGCGAATGTTATGGCGCAGCACTTTCCCAACCGAGACGGCGCGCCGAACCGGTTTTCAGATCGCCTGATTGAAATCTGAGGACATTCAGCGTCATTGCGAGACCCAGCGGGCCTCGCAATGACGTGAAAACAGCTACTGGACCGTCGACTTCTTGGTCGGGACGATCCGCTGGACCTGGATTTTCTCGCGGTCGATCAATGCGCCGACCTTCGGTGAAATTTCGTTTTTCCAGTGGTCGCTCTCATAGACGGCCTTGTAGAGGCGCTCGCGTTCTTTCTCAGTGTTGAACCGGCGCAGCCAGATATAGACCGACTTGTCGGTCTCGTGCTGGAACGAACCGCAGATCACCATGCCTTTGGACACCTGGAAGGGGATGACTGTGCCTTCCATGAATTTGAGCCATTCGTCCATCTTGCCGCGGCGGATGTGGTACTGCCGCAATTCGTAAAACGCCATTCGTATTCTCCCTAGTTTGGTTGGTCGGCCTGGATTTCGGCCTGGTTGTTTTCGCCGGCCTTGACCTTGCCGTAATGGGTAAAGGTGTTGGTCATGTACCAGTTGAAAAATTCCCAGTAGGTCTGGGTCGGAAATTGCGGCGGGTTGTCCGGGCCGGTGCAGGTCGGCAGGCATTCGCCCACAGCCTCGAATCCCGGATTGACGAAACAGGCCAGTGAATAGCGATCGTTGATCTTGGGGGGCACGACACGGTGCGGCGTCGCGCGAAAGCGCTTGTTCGCCCAGCGTTCGAGAAACTGGCCCATGTTCACGATCAGCGCGCCTTCGGGAACTTCCGGCCAGAACCATTGCCCGTCGGTGTCGAGGATCTGGATTCCTTCCTCGTCGGCGGGCGGCAGGAAGGTCATGAAACCGGTATCAGTATGGGCTTGCAGGCCAAGTTCGCCGTCATCCAGATCGGGCTTGGGCGGGTATTTGGCCATGCGGAAATAGGTGTAGGCGGTCTCGAACTTTTCGTTGAAGTAGTCCGGATCGAGATCAAGCGAACGCGCCCAGACTGGCAGCAGCTTGCGCCCGAGTGCGCTGATTGCCGCCATATAGCCTTCAGCCACATCACGGAATCCGGGAAGGGTATCTTCGGGCAGCCAGGGCATCGGTCCATAGAATTGCGTGCCGGCAATCACATCGGGATGATCGGCAGGATAATCCGTCGCCAGAACCAGACATTCGACCGTATCCAGTTTCCGGCTCTTATGGAATTCAGAGTGGGTCGTCACGCCGCTGCGGGCGGGAATGTAGCCCTTCTGGTCGCGGGTGACGGCGATGGACATCTTGACGTCATCGGGCAGGTCATGGAACGCCTTTGCCGCATCGGTCATGCGTCCGGTCAGGTCGGATGACACACCGTGATTGACGATGCACATGAACCCGATGCCTTCCCAGACCTCGCGCCAGGTTTGCGCCAGCGCCTCGATCGCAGCGGGATCACCGGACAGGGCCGGGCCGACATCGACGACCTGCAAGGCGCGCCGGGGAAGGGCGCGTGCTGCACGCCCAAATTCAGTTTCAACAGCGAGTGACATCTGCAGTCCTCCGTGGTGACCGGGTACTATAAGTCCATCAATCGGGTCCGCACCAGAATCGCTGTGACCCCGGAATTCAGCGAAGAAATGCCGGTGCGAGGGCGTATTGCATGAAACTAGCGACCAGCAACATCATGTAAAGCGGCGCAAACAGCGTGATCACGGAGGGGGCCGCAATCCGGATGAATCTGCTCTTCGGGCGCGTTTCGTCCATCGTATCAAAGGCGCAGCGGATGACCGGGTAGGTCATCATCACGAGGACGAACAGGCCGGTGTGCAGGAAAATATTGTGGATCACGAAAAGCGTGGCGCTTGGTTGTTCACCGCCCGCAAGCATCAGGCCAACCCCGATCGCAAAGATCCAGAACCCGATTCCATACGCAAGGATAGAAGTTCGATAGCCACGTTTGCCCAGATAGAAGCTCAGCAGGTATTGCCAGAAGCGCTTTGATCGGCTGGGGCGGGCGGCCTCAGGCTGTAACGTCATTTTCTCCGCTCACCTTCAGCTTGCCGTAATGGGTGTAGGAATTCTTCATGTACCAGTCGAAATATTCCCAATAGGTCATCTCGGGATATTGCGGCGGATTGTCGGGGCCGGTGCAGGTCGGAAGCGCGGCCCCTGAGGTGCTGAAGTTTGGATTGACGAAACAGGCAAAGGAATACCGGTCGTGCTCGGTCGGGGGCACCACGCGGTGCGGTGTCGCCCGGAAGCGGTTGTTGGTCCAGCGCTCGAAGAAGTAGCCCATGTTCACCATCACCGCGCCCTCGGGCAGGTCCGGCCAGAACCACTGGTCGTCTTCGCCCAGGATCTGGATGCCTTCCTCATTGGCGGGCGGCAGGAAGGTCATGAAGCCGGTGTCACAATGGGCGTTCGAGCCCAGCTCACCATCTTCGAGGTCACTCTTGGGCGCGTATTTGGCGACCCGGAAATAGGTGTAGCTCTGTTCGAAGAACGGATTGAAGAACCCGGCATCAAGATCAAGCGAACGCGCCCATACGGGCAGCAGTGATTTTCCCAAGGCGGTAATGCGTGCCATGTAGTTTTCCGCTGTCGCACGGAATCCGGGCACCACTTCATCGGCCAGCCACGGGGTTGGGCCATAGAAGCGTTTCCCTTCGGCCACATTGGGATCACCCTCCGGGAAGTCCGTCGCCAGCACAAGGCACTCAACCGTGTTGAGCTTCTTGCTGTTGTGGAACTTGGAATGGGTCGTCAGGCCGCCACGGGACGGGATGTAACCCTTCTGGTCGCGGGTCACCTTGATCTGAAGCTTGGTTTCAAGCGGAAGGTCGTGGAACTGTTTGGCGGCATCCCGCATCCCGTCGATCAGTTCGGGCTCAAGCCCGTGATTGACGATGCACAGGAAGCCAAGGCTTTCCCAGACATCGCGCCACTGGGCTGCAACCTCTTCAATGGCGGCAGCGTCTCCCATGCGGGCCTTGCCGACATCAATGACGGGGAGGGGGCGGCGCGGAACATCGCGCACGGATCTGGCAAATTCGGATTCAACAGCGAGTGACATGGTGATCTCCTTTCAGGGCGGAGAAACTATATCCTCAGCTTGCCAGTTCGCACCAGACCGGCGTGTGGTCCGATGCCTTGGGCTTGCTGCGCGGACCAGGGTCGATCTCGCATTTGACGAGCCTGTCGGCGGCCTGGGGCGACAATAGAAAATGGTCGATCCGGATGCCGTTGTCTTTCGGCCAGGCACCGCCCTGATAGTCCCAGAAGGAATAGACATTCTTCTCGGTATGCAGCGTGCGCCAAGCCTCGGTATAGCCGAGATTCAGAATTGTGCGGAATTTGGCGCGGGTCTGGGGCAGGAACAGCGCGTCATTGGCCCAGGCGGCGGGATCATGACAATCCTCGTCGGCGGGAATGACATTGTAGTCACCGCCGAGCACAACAGGTTCCTCGGTCGCCAGAAGTGTGGCTGCGCGATCTGCGAGGTGGTCCATCCATCCCAGCTTGTAATCGTATTTGTCGCCGGGGGTCGGGTTCCCGTTGGGCAGGTAGATCGACGCAACACGCACGCCATCATGGCCACCGGCATCAACCCAGGCTTCGATATAACGCGCCTGATCGTCGTCTTCATTGCCGGGCAGACCGGTCATCACGTCTTCGAGCGGGTGTTTGGAAAGGATCGCCACGCCATTGTAGCTCTTCTGGCCGTGGATGGCGCAGTTGTAGCCACGTTCCTCGATCTCCATCGCCGGAAAGGTCTCGTCGACGGTCTTGATTTCCTGCAGCAAGGCGACATCGGGCTGCGCCGCGTCGAGCCATTCGAGTACGTTGGGCAGGCGGGCCTTGATGGAGTTGACGTTCCAGGTTGCGATTTTCATGACGCTGTTATGCCTGAAAACCCTGTGACTCTGAAAGCGGTCCTGTGGACGGGTTTGGTTGACGCTCGTAGGGCGTTGAATGATAGTAACTTCATATATTGAAGTTATAGCAAGCGCGATGAGATGAGCCGTTCAAATCTGGCCGAAAACACCTGCACCGCCGCCCGGGCCGTCGAGCTGTTTGCCGACGCCTGGATGATGATGATCCTTCGGGAAATGTTCCTGGGTACCCGGCGCTTTGACGACCTGCAGTGCCTGACCGGCGTTTCGCCTGCGACCCTGAGCCAGCGCTTGAAGAAGCTCGAGCATATCGGCGTCTTGTGCCGGGAGGCCTATCAGGCTCATCCGCCGCGCTACGAATACCGTTTGACCGCCATGGGGCGTGACCTCTGGCCCGTCATCGTCTCCATGAAGGCTTGGGGCGACAGGTGGCTCGGATCAGGCGAAGAGCCCCCCGTTGCGATTATTCACAAACACTGCGGTGCCGCCGTCACGCCCCATATGGTGTGCCCCGCGTGCCACGAACCCATGGAGGCGCATGATTCAGAACCGCGCCTTTCTCCTGCATTCGAACACGAACGCCAAGCCGCCAGAGGACAATCATGAAAACACGTATCACCGAAATGCTGGGGATCGAGCACCCGATCATTCAGGGCGGCATGCATTATGTGGGCTTTGCCGAACTGGCCGCTGCCGTGTCGAATGCAGGCGGGCTGGGGACGATTACAGGTCTGACCCAGAAAACCGCTGGCGATCTCGCCAATGAAATCGCCCGATGCCGCGACATGACCGACAAACCTTTCGCGGTAAACCTGACATTTCTGCCCAGTGTGGCCGCACCCGACTATCCGGCATATGTGAAAGCCATCATCGATGGCGGCGTGAAGATCGTGGAGACCGCCGGCCGCAACCCGGTGCAGGTGTTGCCCTATCTGAAAGATGCCGGGATCACCGTGATCCACAAATGCACCTCGGTCCGCCACTCCCTCAAGGCACAGGAAATCGGCTGCGATGCGGTCTCCGTCGATGGGTTCGAGTGCGGCGGCCATCCCGGCGAGGACGATATCCCCAACATGATCCTGCTGCCCCGCGCGGCTGACGAGTTGGAAATTCCGTTCGTGGCCTCGGGCGGCATGGCGGATGCCCGCTCGCTTGTTGCGTCGCTGGCCATGGGGGCAGAGGGCATGAACATGGGCACGCGGTTCATCGCGACCCGAGAGGCGCCGGTGCACGAGAAGGTCAAGCAGGCAATTCTGGCCGCCAGCGAACTTGACACGCGGCTCGTCATGCGCCCGCTGCGCAATACCGAACGGGTGCTCAACAATGCCGCCGTCGAACGGCTGCTGGAAAAGGAAAAGGCGCTCGGGGACAAGCTGGAATTCGACGACATCATGGAAGAGGTGGCCGGGGTCTATCCCAGGGTCATGCTCGATGGCGATATGGATGCCGGGGCCTGGTCCTGCGGCATGGTGGCCGGGCTGATCCACGACATTCCCACCTGCAAGGAATTGATCGACGGGATCATGGCGGATGCCGATACGCTGATCCGAAAACGCCTCGAAGGCATGGTGGCGGCTTGAACTCGCGCGCGTAATGCGGGAGACATAGCCCGAACAATTCCCAGACGACCCAATCGATAACCCAGGAAACAAATATGTCTGACGCTTATCCGAATACCGAACTCCACATCAACGGCACGTGGACCGCCGCTGCCGGAGGCGAGACGCTGGATGTGATCAATCCGGCAACCGAAGACGTGATTGGCAGTGTTGCGCACGCACGAATTGCCGATCTGGATGCCGCTCTTGCGGCCGCCGAATCCGGGTTCCGGGTCTGGAAAGAGGTTTCGGCCATGGAGCGCTACAATGTGATGCGCAAGGCCGCCAATCTGGTGCGCGAGCGCGCCGACGCGATCGCTGCCATGATGACCATGGAGCAGGGCAAGCCGCTCGGTGAAGCGAAGGTCGAGACGCTGTTCGGTGCCGACATCATCGACTGGTTCGCCGAAGAAGCCCGGCGTGCCTATGGCTGGGTGATCCCGGCACGGATGGGCGGCGTCACCCAGATGGTCGTCAAGGAGCCGGTCGGCCCCGTTGCCGCCTTCACACCTTGGAATTTCCCGATCAATCAGGCCGTGCGGAAGCTTTCGGGCGCGGTGGCCGCAGGTTGCTCGATCATCCTGAAAGGCCCCGAAGAAACCCCGGCGAGTTGCGCAGCACTGGTGCGTGCCTTTGTCGATGCCGGCTTGCCTGATGGCGTGGTCAATCTCGTCTATGGCATTCCCGCCGAGATTTCCGAATATCTCATCCCGCACAAGACGATCCGCAAGGTGACCTTCACCGGCTCTACCGCCGTGGGCAAGCAGCTGGCTGCACTGGCCGGTCAGCACATGAAGCGCGTCACCATGGAGCTTGGCGGGCATTCCCCGGCGATCGTCTTCGAGGACGCCGATGTGGAGGTCGCGTTGCAGGTCCTGACCGCCAACAAGTTCCGCAATGCCGGGCAGGTCTGCGTTTCACCAACACGTTTCCTCGTACACGAGAAGCACTACAAGCGCTTCGTTGAGGGTTTCACAGAGTTCGCATCGTCTCTGCCCGTCGGCGACGGTATGGATCCGGCCAACAAGATGGGCCCGCTGGCCCATGATCGCCGCATTGACGCCATCGAGGGCTTCGTGGCCGACGCCGTGGGCAAGGGCGCAACCCTGCAGACCGGCGGCAAGCGGAAGGGCAACAAGGGTTATTTCTTCGAGCCGACCGTGATGACCGACGTGCCGCTCGATGCGCGGATCATGAACGAAGAGCCGTTCGGACCCGTCGCGCCGATTTCCTCCTTCTCGGATTTCGATGCCGTGGTCGCGGAAGCCAACCGTCTCGATTACGGGCTGGCGGCCTATGCCTACACCACCTCAACCAAGACGGCGCAGGCCATTGGCGCGGCGTTTGAGAGCGGCATGGTCTCTATCAACCATCACGGGCTCGGCCTGATCGAAACCCCGTTTGGCGGCGTCAAGGATTCCGGCTATGGCTCGGAAGGCGGCTCGGAAGCCATCGATGCCTATCTGAACACCAAGTTCATCACCCAGGCTGGCCTTTAAGTCCGGCCAAAGGGCAGAAACGAAGAAGGCCGCCTTTCGGGGCGGCC
>JAURLR010000092.1 GCA_030831135.1 Alphaproteobacteria bacterium | reverse complement strand
GTCCTAGGCCACTAGACGAACGGGACAGTGTGGCTCTGCAAAACAGCACCGGCGATATAGACGAAGCGGCGGGGCTTTACAAGCTGTGCGGCGATCACCGGCCAATCACCGGGCAATCAGGGGCGGATGCCGGCCTGGATTTCGCCGGTCGCTGTATCTATGACAAAGACCCGCATGCACTCGTCGCGCAGGCCGGCGGGGCCGTCGGTAACGATGGTCAGGCGGTCGCCCGCGCTCTGGGCGCTGCGAATATCGCACCCGTCGGGCAGGCCGAGGCTCAGATCACGCAAATCTTTTGCAATCGCGCCGTTGCCGTCGCGCGTGGACGAGCCGACAATGCCCCACACCGCCACCGCGAATGCGATCATGATGAGAACGCCCATCCCAATGACCAATGCCTTCAAAGCGCCTGCGCTCATCATTCCCTCCAAAAACCGACCGGCAGTTTAGAATCTTGACGCAGAAAGACAATGCACAGGGCGGAACGCAAGCCGAGAGCGGACCCCGAACCGCGCCGCAGGTGGAACGGGTTTCGGTTTCCAACGCCCAAGCCGGGCAACGGCTCGATCGCGTGCTGACCGAATCCCTGGCCGGGCTGTCGCGCTCGCGCCTGAAGGCCCTGATCGAGGCCGGTCAGGTCTCGCGCAATGACGAGAGCTGCCGCCAGCCTGCGCTCAAGGTGTCGCCGGGTGACCAGCTGGTGGTCACGATCCCCGCTGCCGTGGACGCGGTGCCCCTCGGTCAGGCGATGGACCTGTCGATCCTGCATGAAGATGCCCACCTGATCGTGCTCGACAAGCCTGCCGGGCTGGTTGTCCATCCCGCGCCGGGCAACCCGGATCACACGCTGGTCAACGCCCTGATCGCCCATTGCGGGGCAGACCTGACCGGGATCGGCGGGGTAAAACGGCCGGGCATCGTGCACCGGCTCGACAAGGACACCAGCGGCGTCATGGTGGCAGCCAAGACCGCTGAAGCGCATGCATCCCTGGTCACACAGTTTTCCGAACGCAGCGTCGACCGCGCCTACCGGGCGATGATCTGGGGCCGTCCCATGCCACCGGCCGGGGTCATCGACGGTCCGATCGGACGGCACCCGCAGAACCGCAAGAAAATGGCCGTGGTCACACGCAACGGAAAACCCGCGCGGACCCATTACCGCACGATCAAATCCTATGGCGAGGGTCTGGCCAGCCTGATCGAATGCAAGCTGGAAACCGGGCGCACCCACCAGATCCGGGTCCATTTGACCCACCGGAAACATCCCCTGATCGGGGATCCGACCTATGGGCGTGCCGGGTCGCGCCGGGCGCTGCCAAAAGGGCTCGACCGGGATGATGGCGCGATTCTGACCGATTTCTCCCGGCAGGCACTGCATGCGTTCCGGCTGGGATTCGTGCATCCGGGAACCGGCCAACACATTGATTTTCAAACAGAAATCCCCCAGGATATGTCTGATCTCAAGAGTTTTTTAGAATCTATCTAATCTATTGAAGACCGGCCAAAAAACGCCATATCTGGTGTGTAGGTTCACAACGATAAAAATCCGAGCGTAAAGCCGGTCCGGCTCCCGGAACGGCGAAAGGATATGATGATGGCAACCCCACAGCTTCCCACGCTGACACCAGAAGGCAATCTCTCGCGTTACCTGCAGGAAATCCGGAAGTTTCCGATGCTCGAACACAGCGAGGAGTTCATGCTGGCCAAACGCTGGGAAGAACACGGCGATGTCGAGGCCGCCCACAAGATGGTCACCAGCCATCTGCGGCTCGTGGCGAAGATTGCCATGGGCTATCGCGGCTACGGCCTGCCGGTAGCCGAACTGATTTCCGAGGGCAATGTGGGCCTGATGCAGGCGGTCAAGAAATTCGACGCCGACAAGGGCTTCCGGCTCGCGACCTATGCCATGTGGTGGATCCGCGCCTCGATCCAGGAATACATCCTGCATTCGTGGAGCCTGGTCAAAATGGGGACCACGGCAGCCCAGAAGAAGCTGTTCTTCAACCTGCGCCGCATGAAGGGCCAGCTGAAGGCGCTCGACGAAGGGGATCTGCCGCCCGAGCAGGTCGCATATATCGCGCGGGAGCTGAAGGTTTCCGAAAACGACGTGGTGCAGATGAACCGCCGCCTCGCGGGGCCCGACGGCTCCCTCAACGCCCCGTTGCGCAAGGATGGCGACGGTGACAGCGAGTGGATGGACTGGCTGGTTGACGATTCCGATTCCCAGGAAATCGAACTCGTCGAGCAGGATGAACTGGAAAAACGCCGGGAATTGCTGACCCAGGCGATGCGGTCCCTCAACGAGCGTGAACGCCACATCCTGACCGAACGCCGGCTCAAGGAAAATCCGGTGACGCTGGAAGACCTGTCCCAGGAATACAACATCAGCCGTGAACGGGTGCGCCAGATCGAAGTGCGCGCGTTCGAGAAGCTCCAGAAGGCGATGAAGAACCTGGCGATCGAAGCGCAGGTCGCAGCCGCCTGAGGCCGCAGACGGCCCTCAGGCCGGACTGGCGGCGGATGTAGATTTTCGTTTCTTGCCCGCCGCCGGTGCCTCGGTGACTGCCTGACCCCAGTCTTCGATCAGGCGCCGCTGCTCGCGCCGCATGGCCTGTGACTTGGCGTCGTTGCTGACGCTGATATAGACCGCCGCCACCTTGGGCATACCCAGCACAAGGGCCCAGCCGATCGCGGCTGTCCCGTACATCACCGCCAGCACGAAAACATCATTGATCATGCCGACAGCACGCCCCATGGTCGCGCCGTGCATCATCAATTCCATGACGAAGGGGGCCACCCCGGCCATATTGGTTGCCGTCACCGCAATCGTGGCATTGCGCCCGGGCTCGCGATCAATCACGGCGGCCACAAGCGAGGGGATGATGCCCACGGCAAAGACCACAAAGGCCGGTGTCGCAAACACGACAAGTCCCAGAACAACCAGAGCAAGGATGGAGAGCAGATAGGTGTTGCCCATCCGGGTTTTGCCCGGTGCGCCCCCGCCGCCCGCCGCAACGGCTTTGGTTTTGCTTTTCGCCATGACGTTACCCGGTCCGCGTGATCACGAGAACGGCAAGGACCACGATGCCGATCACGCAGGCGATATTGGCCGCAAATTGCTGACCCATTTTTGTCGCCTGACGCCGTATTGCGGCGGTGTCGGTCTTGATCCGGTAGAGTTCCTGATCGAGTTGCTTGTGCCGCCGTCGCGCCAGCGCGAATCCCTTGGCGTCCCAGCTGCGATTTTTCTTGTTGTCCAGAATGCGGACGAGATCATTCAGGCTCCCGCGCGATGCTGCCTTGCGCGCGGCGCGCTGCAGTTTTTCGCGCATGGGAATGTTGTGATAATCGTCGAGCACCGGCTGCAGATGCTTGAGGAACATGGCGTAAAGCTTCGTCGTCATGGTCGAGCTGTTCTTGCTCTGCACATAGGCCAGCAGGCGCAGCTGGGAGATACGCATCGCGGATTCATCCCGCGCTTTGGCGATGTCGTTGAGCTCCTGGTCAATACTGCCGGGAATACGGGCCCCCAAAAAAGCCGCGATATGGCGATCAAACAGAAACTTGCCATCACCGGCATGGGTCTCCATCGTCTCGATCAACTCGCGCACCTGCAGGGGGGCGCTGCCCTTGAGCAACGGGCTGAGGCAGGGCAGCGCGGGGTTGAGTTCATAGGCACAACGCTCGATCGAGAATCCCGAATCCGTCTTCGCCAGATAGATTGAGGCTTTCTCCGCGACTTCGCTGGCCGCCAGCATCCAGGTTTTCGGGCGCGGTTGCACCTCATGCCAGAAGTTCATCATCTTTCCGGCGATCAGTTCGGTGAAATCCGCGGCCAGCTTGCGGTCGCGCAACGCGCTGAGCGTCACCGTGGCAAATCCGTCCGGGATCACCCGCATCCCGCGAAAACAGATCGGCCCCGTCGGGTCGAGGAGGGTCAGAACCCGTGAAAGCAGAATATCCGATGACATCTGCTTGGGGCCCTTGGGACCGGGTTCGGCGCATTCGGAAATCTGCTTGGCCAGATCCCGGTTCTTCAGACTGCGGTCGACCCAATGCTCAATTTCCTTGCCAGCCACCAGCCTGACGGCCCGGTCCCAGTCCTGGGTCAGAATATTGGCCAGTTCACGTTCGGTGAACGCCAGCCGGTCGCCGAATTCGAACGGCCGGTCTGCCCGCACCCCCGGGGTCGGCTGGGAGGGATTGATCCGGCCGCTGTGAACCCAGCTGGAAATATCCGCCAAGGTCCAGCGCTCATGGGCGTCATCGCGCATCAGCGAGCGGACAACCGATGCCAGTTCAGAGGGCAGCTTGTTGGTGCCGAGCATGGCGTTGTAGCTGCCCAGCTCGATCCGGCGGTGCAGCAACTCATCCTCGTCAAGATCGGCGGCCGGGTTCCGCCCCAGTGCCAGCAACATGATCGTGACACCGATGGCGAACATCTCGTCGCACATGTCACCCACGCCGCGCCCCAGTCGCAGGCATCGCACGCGGTCCAGTGGCTCGAAGATCGCGGGCTGCTCATAGCCGGGGGGCGCGCTATAGACCTGACCCGAGGTCACGGTGCCGTCATCCACGTTCCGGAACAAATTCGTCGGCCGGATATTGCGATGGGTGACCCGCTCGTCATGCATGCGCCGCAGCAGGTCGAGAATCGGAACAAGGAAATCGCGTTTGATCTCCCGCGCCATCCAGGGCTGGATTGTCGCGTCCAGACTGGGCATCAGCGGCGGGCCGGATGGCTGGGGCAAGATGATGACGATTTCCTCACGGCCCGCATCATTCCAGGACACGCGCCCCCATCGGAGCGGCTTTGCGAGGGCTTCGTGTACAATCCCCTTTGCGTTGACGATGGCGCTGTGCCGGGCTGGAATCGCGCGATCGAGGACAAGCGCGTAGAGGATTTTCTGGGAGTCCTCGGCGTCACTGGCCAGATAGGCCTTGGCCGACGAGGTGCAAAGTTGGGGCAGAATGACGCCCGGCTGGATCCGGTAGCGGCTCGCGAACAGGATATCATCACCCGGCATACCCGATGGTGCCGGCACCCGGGGTGGGTCCCGCTCCATATCCTGATAGTCAGGCTCGATTGACGCTTCGCTCATGGCCACCATCCGCACAGGCGCCGAACAACTCGTATTCGGCGCGAGGCCGATACTCTAGGCAGCAGGCCGTAACGGATGGTTAACGCTGAAAACCATGAAAACGACCTCGAATCTCAAATCCGGGGTCAGAATCGCAGATCGTTCAGTCGGCAAAGGGGTCGCGCACCAGAATTGTGTCGAGCCGTTCCGGGCTGGTTGACAGCAAGGCCACCGGCGCACCGATCAGTTCCTCGATCCGGCGCACATACTTGATCGCCGTGGCCGGCAAATCCGCCCAGCTGCGTGCGCCGGCGGTACTATCCTGCCAGCCCTCAAGGGTTTCGTAGATCGGCTCCACGCTAGCCTGATCGCGAATTCCGGCCGGGAAGCGCGAAATCTCCTGATCGCCCAGCTTGTAACCCACGCAAACCTTGAGTTCGTCCATGCCGTCGAGCACGTCCAGCTTTGTCAGGGCAATGCCGTGAATGCCGCCAATGGTAATCGCCTGACGCACCATGACCGCATCAAACCAGCCACAGCGACGTTTGCGTCCGGTCACGGTCCCGAATTCACGGCCTCGTTCTCCCAGACGGGTTCCCACATCCCCGGTGTCTTCCGACGGGAACGGTCCGCTGCCCACCCGTGTGGTGTAGGCCTTGGTGATCCCGAGGATGTAACCGATGGTGTGCGGTGCCACGCCCGCACCCGCCGCCGCCTGACCGGCAACGGTATTCGACGAAGTCACAAACGGATAAGTGCCATGGTCGACATCGAGCATGGCGCCCTGTGCGCCCTCGAACAGGATACGCTTGCCGTCGCGACGGGCCTGATCGAGCCAGTGCCAGACCGGCGCGGCATAGGACAGCAGCGGCTCGCGAATTTCGTCCAGCCGCGCCATGAGTTCGGCCTTGTCGACCTCATCGGCACCCAGGCCACGAAGCAACGCGTTGTGGTGAAACAGCAGGTGATCGACACGTTGGCTGAGAATTTCGGGATCGGCCAGATCACAAATGCGAATGGCGCGGCGCGCCACCTTGTCCTCATAGGCAGGCCCGATGCCACGCCCCGTCGTGCCAATCTTGTCCGCCCCGCGCGCCTGCTCGATGGCGCCGTCCAGATAGGGGTGCAAGGGCAGGATCAGGCTCGCATTGTCGGCAATTTTCAGCGTGTCCGGCCCGATTTCGACACCCATCTCGACGATTTTCTTGATCTCGCCAAGCAGGGCCCAGGGGTCGATGACGACGCCATTCCCTATGATGCTGATCTTGCCCGGGCGGACGACACCTGAGGGCAGCAGGCTCAGCTTGTAGGTCTTGTCACCAATAACCAGAGTGTGCCCGGCATTGTGGCCGCCCTGGAAACGCACGACCACATCGGCCCGCTCCGAGAGCCAGTCGACGATCTTCCCCTTGCCTTCATCACCCCATTGCGACCCGACAACTGCAACATTCGTCATAGCACTCTTCCTCAGCTGTCCGTATCGCGCGTGGCGACGGGTTTGTCTGCGTCCAGATAATGGCTGCACCCCAGCCGCCTGGCTTCGGCTTCCGAATCCGGAACGTCGTGAAGGCCCGCAACCGTAATCCAGCCTTCGGCGCGCCAGGACTTGGCGACCGCAACCGGTGTGTCAGAGGGAAGATATAGCCGTGACACGGATTCGGCATCCGGCAGCGCACGCATGACCGAATCCATATAAAGCGAAACGCCCGTGGCGGGTTCGCCGGAATCGGTAATGTAACGCCCGCCCCTTGCGAGTTCGCCACGCACCCCCTCGGCAAAGACGGTAAAGCTGACGCCGGTCTGATACTCAAAACCCCGATACTCGACCGGATCGAGTGTGAGCGAGAGCCTGGGCAGCGCGGCCCGCACCCCGCTCACCACATCGGCCAGACGGATCACCTCTGACCGGGCATCGGCAGGCAATTCGATGGCCATAAGCTCCTGGACCACATCTTCGGCCGGTCCCACGCATTCGATCATGGCGCAAAGGGCTTTTGCATTTTCAGAGAAGGCCGTCCCGGCGCGACGCAGAATTTCTTCGGTCGCGCCCAGATCCTTGCGATCCAGGGACGCGCGTAAATCATTCACAGCATCGTCGTCGAGGTCGATCCCCGACAGGATATGCGCCACGAGCGCGGGTGAATTGATGTCAATTGTGGGCTCGGTGATTCCAGCTGCGTTCAGACCTTCTGCGGCCAGAACGATCACTTCCACATCGGCAGCCACGCTGTCGGGCCCGATCAACTCCACCCCCACCTGAGCGAACTGCCGTTCGGGACGGAGCTGGTTGCCGCGCACGCGGAGAATCTGGCCGGCATAGGACAGGCGCATAGGCCGCGGGGCGTCGGCAAGGCGTGATCCCGCGATTCGGGCGACCTGAAGGGTGATATCGGCCCGTACAGCCATCATCCGCTGACTGACCGGGTCCATCAGCCGGAACATCTGACCGGCCAGACTTCCCCCGCCATTGGCACCATTCCCGGCAAGGGTCGATTCGAACTCAACCAGGGGCGGTTTGACCTGCTCATAGCCGCTGGCGCGGAAAACCTTCAGAATATCGGCAATCGCCGAGGCTTCCTGCTCCGCACGTGGCGGCAGGAGGTCGTGCAAACCCGCAGGCAACAACGCCTTGTTTTCAGTTTCATCGCTCATGACCGCGCGCGGTTTAGCCGGTTTGTTGCTATTGAGCAACGCCCGCTGAGAAAAAGCACTCAAGCCTATGCAAGAAATACAACCGAAGATCGTCTAATATGCTACATGACTGTTCAAGAACGTTTTTCAAGGGAAAGCGTTCCCTCTCAAGATTATGCAGATTTGGAAATCGGTAATCGGAGGGCAACTCGAGAGGGCGAGTAAAATGAATTTCTCCAAATTAGCCGTTGGTGCAAGCATGCTGGCGCTGGGCGTGGCATATGCCGGTTCAGCAACCGCACAGTCCACTGACGACAAGATGATGATGAATTACCCCGATCGCGGGTTCTACATCTCCGGCAATATCGGTGGTCACGAGACCATGGATTCCGAAGTTGACGGTGGCGGTATCGACTCCACAGTTGAAACCGATCGCGGTATTGCCGGTCTCGTCGGTCTCGGCTAAGACTTCGGCGACAACCTTCGCATCGAACTCGAGGGCGGCTATCGCGGCGCGGGCGATGTCAGCTCTGTCTCGGGCGTGACCGGCACGGGTGATGTCGATGCGTATAGTGGGATCGCCAATGTGTTCTACGACTTCAATGTCGGCGGTGGGATCGAGCCGTATATCGGTGGTGGTCTGGGCATGACCCGGGTGTCGCTGAGCGGCGTGGGTCCGTTTGGCGCACAGTCGATCAACGATGACGACTGGGGCCTTGCCGTGCAGGCTGGCGCCGGTCTGGCAATTCCGCTGAACAACCGCCTCAAATTCACCGCCGATTACCGTTTCATGTCGGTTCGCGGGCTGGAATACACCACGTCGGGCGGAACCAATGTGGATGCGGAATATGACGACCATGCCGTGTTTATCGGTCTGCGATTCGCTTTGAACCCGCCGGCTCCCGCACCGCAGCCCGTTGCGCAGGCTGCACCGGCTCCGGCACCCGTGGCACCGCCGCCCGCTCCGGCACCGGTCCGCGACTTCCTCGTGTTCTTTGACTTCGACAGCGATGTCATCACGCCGCAGGCCGAAGCCATTCTGCGAGAAGCCGCAGCCAATGCGAAGCTGCTGGGCAATTCCCGGATCACGGCCACAGGTCACGCTGACCGGTCCGGTTCGGCAAGCTACAACATGGGCCTGTCCCAGCGCCGTGCAGATGCCGTACGTGCCGCACTGGTTCGCCTTGGACTGCAGACGAACGAAATCCAGACGGTTGCCCGGGGCGAAACTGATCCGCTCGTTGCAACACCTGATGGTGTTCGTGAGCCGCAGAACCGCCGGGTCCAGATCGTTCTCTAAACCGATCAGACTGACACAGAAACAAAGCGGGCCGCACCATCTGGTGCGGCCCGTTTTCTTATGGACTTCAATCCGAAAGCCGTTTCATCGCAAAGAGGCAATGACGCACCTCCCGACGGTCGGATTACTTAGACGGCATTTCCTGGACGACAGCCTCTTCCACTGTCCGCAGCCCGGTCGCAGCCAGCGTATTCTCACCAGACAGAATGGAGCTGAACATCTTGGTGGCATTCGTGCAGAACGTCTGGCGTTCCCGAATGCTGCGGATCGAAGCGTCATTGGCCAATTGCGTGACAAATCCATCCAGCTCCGATTGCGCGCGCGCACCATGGTCGCGCCGGAACATTTTCTTTAGCACCCGCGCATGTGAAACCAGCTCACCCTGGTAGCGGACGACCACGGTGTTGTAGCGGGTGTGCATATTGCAGGTAAGCGCGGCGACCATCATCTCACTTTGCAGAATGCGGACATTGACGGCATTCACCTCGTGCGTGTCGCGCGGCTGAAAAGCCTGTGCCGGGCTTGCCACAGCGGCAGCAGAAAGCGCCGTGAAGGCACATGCCAGCTTCAGGATCGAGGGTGTTTTGCGTTGCATCATTCGTCCGCTCTTGGGCCAGAAAGCATCTACCTGCTTCGTATTAAGCGATAATTGATCAACGGCACCTTAACTTTGCACAACTGATCTGGCGAGTTGAAATCTCATCAAAATCGGCCTTCCGGAGGAAAAGTGATCGGCACATTTCCCCCGGTTTACTGCGAAGTTCAGAAATTCAGGGCCTTGGCCTGAACCACATTGGGAAGTGCTGCGACCTTGGCCAGAACCGCAGCCGGCACGGCCTGGTCCACCTCGACAAGGGCGATGGCATCCCCGCCAGCCTCGGTCCGGCCGAGCTGGAACGTCGCGATATTCAGGCCCGCATCGCCCAGAACCGTTCCCAGAAGCCCGATCAGGCCCGGCTTGTCCTTGTTGGTGACATAGAGCATGTGACTGCGCAGCTCTGCCTCCAGCGGCACGCCCTTGACGTCGATTACCCGCGGGCGATTCCCACCGAACAGGGTGCCGGTCACACTGCGCGCCTGCTTGTTGGTGACCACCGTCAGACGGATCAGTGTCTGGTAATCCCCGGCACGTTCGGTGCGGACTTCCGACAATTCAATCCCGCGCTCGCTCGCCATCACTGGCGCATTGACCATATTGACGCTGTCGAGCATCGGCGCCAGCAATCCCTGCAACAACGCCGCGCTCAATGGTTTGGTGTTCAATTCAGACGCATGACCGGCATATTCGATGGTCACGCTTTTGAGGTCGGATTCCGTCAGCTGACCGGCAAAACTTCCAAGCTGCGCCGCAAGCTTCATATAGGGCGCCAGCCGCGGCGCCTCTTCGGCACTGACCGACGGCATGTTGAGCGCATTCACAACCGCCCCATCAAGCAGATAATCCGACAACTGCTCGGCAACCTGGATTGCGACATTCACCTGTGCCTCATCGGTACTGGCCCCCAGATGCGGGGTGCAGACCAGATTGGCCATGCCGAAGAGAGGATTGTCCTTGGCCGGTTCAGTCTCGAAGACATCAAGTGCAGCACCAGCCACATGACCTGATTCCAGCGCGACCTTCAGATCGGCTTCCACGACAAGACCGCCACGTGCGCAATTGATGATCCGGACGCCCGGCTTGGTCTTGGCAATGGCCGCAGCATCAATGATTCCGCGTGTCTGATCGGTCAACGGCGTGTGCAACGTGATGAAATCCGCGCGCGCCAGAAGCTCGTCGAGCTCCACCTTGTCAACGCCAATTTCCTTGGCGCGATCTTCGCCCAGGAACGGATCGAAGGCCACGACCTTCATCTTCAGGCCCAGCGCGCGATCAGCAACAATCGAGCCGATATTGCCACAACCGATCAGACCGAGCGTCTTGCCCGTGACCTCTACGCCCATGAAGCGGGATTTCTCCCACTTGCTCTCCTGCGTGGAGAGATTGGCTTCGGGAATCTGGCGTGCGAGCGCCATCATCATTGCAATTGCATGTTCGGCCGTCGTGATCGCATTGCCGAAGGGGGTGTTCATGACGACGATACCGCGCGCCGTCGCGGCTGCTATATCGACATTATCGACGCCGATACCCGCACGACCGATGACCTTCATATTGGTCGCCGCCTCAAGCACCTTGGCGGTCGCCTTTGTTGCCGAACGGATGGCCAGACCATCATAGTCACCGATACACGCGATCAGTTCGTCCTCGGACATGCCGGTCTTCACATCAACGTCGATGCCGCGTGCCTCGAAAATCTCTTTGGCGCGGTCACTCATTTTGTCGGAAATCAGTACTTTGGGCATTGGAAGTCCTTCCGCAGGTTCAGGCGGGAAAATCTGGGATTGAAGGTGAATGGTGCGCGGGCGCGTTCAGGCGGCCGCCGCACCCAGTTCTGCCTTGACGGATTGAAAGGCCCAGTCAAGCCACGGCATCAGTGCCACGAGGTCCGCCTCTTCGACGGTCGCACCGGCCCAGATACGCAGGCCGGGAGGCGCGTCCCGATAGGCACCGACATCGAAAGCAACGCCTTCCTTGTCGAGCCGGGATGACACGGCTTTCGCAGCGGCAGCCTGTTCATCAGCCGAGAGTGCCTCGAACCAGGGGTCCACAATGATGAGACAGACGCTCGTCGTCGAGCGCGTTGTCGTATCCTGCGCCAGGAAAGCTGCCCAATCGGACTGCGACACCCAGTTTTCGATCACGGCAAAATTGGCGTTCGAACGTGCAATCAGTGCGTTGAGACCACCGATATCCCGCGACCAGTCGAGCGCATCGAGATGATCCTCGACACAGATCATGGAGGGCGTGTTGATCGTGCTACCTTCGAAGATGCTCTCGATCAGTTTGCCCCCCTTGGTCAGGCGGAAAATTTTCGGCATCGGCCAGGGCGGTGTGTAGCTTTCAAGCCGCGCAACTGCGCGGGGACTGAGGACCAGCATTCCGTGCTGCGCTTCCCCACCGAGCACCTTCTGCCAGGACCAGGTGACCACATCGAGCTTGTCCCATGGCAAATCCATGGCGAAGGCCGCAGAGGTCGCATCACACAGTGTCAGGCCCTCGCGGTCCGCCGGAATCCAGTCGCCATCAGGAACACGAACGCCCGAGGTTGTGCCGTTCCAGGTAAACACGACATCGCGCGCGAAATCGACAGCGCCCAGATCGGGCAATTCCCCATAAGGCGCATCGAGAACCCGGTGGTCGTCCAGCTTGAGTTGCTTGATGATATCGGAGACCCAGCCCTGCCCGAAACTTTCCCAGGCGAGGATATCCAGCGGGCGGGCACCGAGCATCGACCACATGGCCATCTCGAAGGCACCGGTGTCGGAGGCCGGCACAATGCCGATCCGGTAATCATCGGGAATACCGAGAATCGACCGACTGTCCTCGATCACCCGCACCAGTTTGGCCTTGGGGTCTTTCGCGCGATGCGAACGGCCAATACTTGCGGATTGAAGTACGTCGAGCGACCAGCCGGGTCGCTTGGCACAGGGTCCAGATGAGAAGAGAGGAGATGCCGGGCGGTTATCCGGCCGGCGGATCGTATCAGTCATGTTATGCGTTCCTTCCAGAACGTAGCACCCCGTTGGGGAGGTGTGGCCCGCTGCGGAAATTAGAAGGATTTACAAAAGGGTCAATGGACTGATTGTCGCAGCCCGAAAATTCTTCAGGAAAGCCCGTAATACCAAGGCGCCATGAGGCTGAAGACGACCCAGACAATGATCAGCAGGGGTGTTCCCACCCGGATGAAATCGACGAATCGGTAATTGCCCGGCGCCATCACAAGCAGATTGGTCTGGTAACCAATCGGTGACGCAAAAGAACAATTCGCCGCAAAGACCACGGCCACCGCGAAGGGCTCGACCGGAAGCGACAGGCCGTTTGCGATTCCCACAGCAATCGGCGTGAAGAGCACGGCCGTCGCCTTGGTGCTGATGACATTGGCCAGCACAGCAACCAGCAGGAAGAACGCGGACAGCACCACGGTGGGTGAGGCATCTCCCAGAATGGAAAGCAGGATCGAAGCCAGAAACTCCGCCCCACCGGT
>JAURLR010000091.1 GCA_030831135.1 Alphaproteobacteria bacterium | reverse complement strand
CGGTCGGCGCAACCGGCGGCCCTCCACTGCGCGAGGCCTGAGACCCACCGCTGCCATCTTCAAGTTCGCGCAGGCGGAAATCGACATCGGCCACCAGCCGGTCCATCCGATCGTTCAACTGCCGCATCTGGAAATCGAGTTGTTCCACCTGACCGGTCAGGCGGCGCATCTGCTCCTCAAGAGAATCCGACGTGATCTGCAATTGTGACAGCGCAGCAGACGGCTCGCTGCCGGCCGCGGCTCCCGCACCTGCAGGCGGCGGTGCGCCCCGATAAACCGTCCGTTCGAGGGTCTGAATCTGGCGTTCGAGGCGGTCGACGCTATCGGCAAGGGAGCCGCCATCACGCGACTGACCGTAAGCAGATCCCGGCAGGACCAGCGAGGCCAAAGCCAAGGCAAATAAAATTCGAGAACGAGGCATTTTCATCCGGATTCTTCCCAGCAAACTTCGATTGCAATCGCTCAAAACGTGAATTGGTCCCCAATCCCTACAAACTCGACGGGGTTTTCGGCGAAACTATGGCAAGCCGGGCACAAAAAGAAAACGCCCCGGGTTTCCCCGGGGCGCATTCACATTCAAACATGTCGTGTCTAGTTGTCGAGAACCAGAGCAGCGCGGCGATTCTGCGCCCATGCACGCTCGTTGGAACCCGGGACAGCCGGACGTTCCTTGCCAAAGCTCACGATCTTGATCCGATTGGGGTCAACACCCAGGGAAACAAGATAGTCACGCGCGGAATCGGCACGGCGTTCGCCGAGCGCGAGGTTGTATTCACGCGTGCCGCGCTCGTCGGCATGACCTTCGATGATGGCGCGATTGGCAGGGTAGGTCTTCAACCAGGCCGCCCAGCGCTCAATGGTCGTGCGGGATTCGGCGCTCAGCGCAGAACTGTCGAACGCGAAAAGAACGCGGTCGCCGACATTGATCTCGAGATCAAGCTGCGAGCCGGGTGCCGGACCCGCAGGGGCCGTCGCAACCTGTGTGTCGCCACCAGAAGACGCACCGGCGCTACCAGTGTTACCGCTGTTATCAGGGGTCGATGAACAGGCAGCAAGAACAAAGGCCGCTACCACGAGGCCGGGGATTGTAAATCGCATAGGGGGGGACTCCTTAAGCCTATTAATCACGAGCAGGTGCTACCCGTGACAGAATCAGATGAGCGGACCGACCTCTCATCGAGTATTGAACCGGCCTCGCCGGTTTGCCGCGCAACCTTCAAGCGAACCCGGAAACCGGTAATCGCAAGCATGGTAACTATAGTCTCCAGCCCTCTGAAAATCAAGTATTCCCCATTTGGGAATATTGCAATTTGGCATGTATTTTCAGAGGCTTTCAAGGAACTCCAACTACTGACCAAGCGGCCCGGGAGACCATGCGGGGTCGGACCCGCCAACCGGGGTAATGATCTCGCGTTCGTTGAAGCCGGTCAGATCAACCGAGAACAGGCGCGGCGTGCCACCACGCCCCCGGTCGTCGCTGCGTTCCTGACGGAAATACATCAGGACCCGGCCGTTCGGCGCCCAGGTGGGGCCTTCGACAAGAAATCCGCGGGTCAGCAGACGTTCGCCTGAGCCGTCGGGACGCATCACGCCGATATGGAAGGTGCCCTGGTAGATTTTCGTGAACGCGATCAGATCGCCACGCGGCGACCAGACCGGGGTTGCATAGCGGCCTTCGCCGAAACTGATCCGCTTCTGTCCGCTGCCGTCGCTGTTCATGACATAAAGCTGCTGCGAACCGCCGCGATCCGACTCAAACACGATTTGCCGCCCGTCAGGGGCGTAGGACGGACCGGTGTCGATTGAGGCGCTGTTGGTCAATTGCTGAACACGACGGGTCCGCAGATCCATCGCATAGATGTCGGAATTGCCGTTCTCTGCGAAACTCATGACCACGCTGTTGCCGTCGGGCGAAAATCGCGGCGCAAAGGTCATGCCCGGAAAATCTCCGAGCAGTTCCTGCTCACCGGTATCGATATTGAACAGGTAGACCCGTGGCTCTCCGTCGAAATACGCGAGATAGGTGATTTCCTGCTGTGCCGGTGAGAAACGCGGCGTCAGCACCAGGGTCTGGCCATCGGTGAGAAACCGGTGGTTGGCCCCGTCCTGATCCATGATCGAGAGCCGCTTGACGCGCTTGTCGGGCGGGCCGCTCTCGGCGATATAGACGATTCGCGTGTCGAAATAGCCAACTTCACCGGTCACACGCTCATAGATCGTATCGGCGATGATATGCGCCACGCGCCGCCAGTTGGCCTGGGTGGTCGTCAGGCTGAGCCCGCTCATCTGGTCTTCGGCAAAAACATCCCAAAGCCGGAACGAAGCCCGCAAGGCACCGTTGGGCTCGATGGCGATCTCGCCGACCACGAGCGCCTGGGCATTCAGTGGTTTCCAGTTGTTGAAACGCGGTGTCACGGCCACACCTTCCGGCTGGGCTATGAAGGCCCGCTTGTCGATGGGCTTGAACAGCCCCGAACGCTCAAGGTCAGCGGCCACAACACGCGCAATATCAACGCTGAATTGCCGCGCGGCATCACCGTCGGCCACAAAATCAGGAACCGCGATCGGCAGCGGCTCGACATTGCCCTTGGTGATATCGACCGTGATCTCGGCTCGGGCCGGAGCTGCAAAAACAACCGTCATCGCGCAGACCGCGACAAGGGCCGCAAACCAGCGGGGGGCATTCATGTCATGTTTCATCATCAGCTCAGCATCTCGCTCGGGTCGAAGTTGAATTTGATCTGTTTCCAGATGTCATATTTGTCAGCGGGCAAATCCAGCGGCGCGCATTTCAGGACCGCCCGTCGCGCAGCCTCGGCCGCCGACCGGAAAAAACGATCCACCGCCATGCGCGTTTCGTTGATCACCGTCACCCGCGACACGTTTCCCTGTGGATCGACAAAGATCAGCAGCGAGACCTGCAAGGTATCGGCATCGCGTGCACCCGGGGGCGGGCTCCAGCAGGGGCTGATCTGACTGCGGATCATGTTGCCCAACCGATCCAGTTCCGCGATCGAGGCAACCTCGGACATCTGGGATTGCTGCGGAGCCTTTTCGCCCTTGTTTGCGACAGTTTCAGGTGTTTTTGCACGCTCCGGCGCCTTCCGTGCCGTCTTGTCGGCAGAAAGATCTTTCAGAATGGAGTCGAAATCGCGCTTCGGCTCGGGCGGCTTGGGCTTCGCTTTCGGCGTGACCTGCGCGACCTGCGGGGTCGGTTCGGGCTCCGGCGGCGCGGGCTTTGGCGGCTCGGGCTTGGCAACCGGCGGGGCTGGCTCAGGCTTGGGGATCACGACCGGCGGCGGCGGCGGCGGCG
>JAURLR010000006.1 GCA_030831135.1 Alphaproteobacteria bacterium | reverse complement strand
TGGTTCGGGAATATTCGCGGCGACCTGCTTTCGGGTCTGGTCGTTGCCCTAGCGCTGATTCCGGAAGCCATTGCGTTCTCGATCATTGCGGGCGTCGATCCGAAAGTCGGGCTTTATGCCTCGTTCTCGATTGCCGTGATCTGCGCCTTCACCGGTGGCCGGCCGGGCATGATCTCTGCCGCCACGGCGGCTACCGCTGTCCTGATGGTCACCCTGGTCCGTGACTATGGTCTTGAATATCTGCTGGCAGCGACCGTGCTGGCGGGCCTGATCCAGATCGTGGCCGGGATGCTGAAGCTGGGCATGGTCATGCGATTTGTCTCACGCTCGGTCATGACCGGTTTCGTCAACGCCCTTGCGATCCTGATTTTCATGGCGCAGTTGCCCGAACTGATCGGCGTCCCTTCACTGACTTACGTGATGGTCGCGGCCGGTCTGGCGATCATCTACCTGTTTCCCTATCTCACGAAATCGATCCCGTCGCCGCTGATCTGTATTCTGGTTCTCACAGCGGTCGCTATCGGCTTTGACTTCGACATCCGCACTGTGGGCGATATGGGCGAACTGCCCTCGACATTGCCGATCTTCCTGCTGCCTGACATCCCGCTCAACTGGGACACCTTCATGATCATCCTGCCCTATTCGGCAGCGGTGGCCGCTGTGGGGCTGCTTGAATCCCTGATGACAGCCTCGATTGTCGATGACCTGACCGATACGCCGAGCAACAAGAATCAGGAATGCATCGGTCAGGGACTGGCCAACACCGCCACTGGATTCATTGGCGGCATGGCCGGTTGCGCCATGATCGGTCAGTCGATGATCAATGTGAAATCAGGCGGGCGTGGCCGGTTGTCGACCTTCACGGCAGGCGTCGTGCTGCTGTTCCTGATCGTGGTTCTGGGTGATTGGGTCAAGCAGATACCAATGGCCGCACTCGTGGCGATCATGATCATGGTCTCCATCGGCACTTTCAGCTGGTCCTCGATCGCGAATCTGCGTGACCATCCGCGCAGTTCTTCCATCGTGATGCTGGCCACCGTGATCTGCGTGGTGTTCACCCACAATCTGGCGATCGGGGTTCTGGTCGGCGTGCTGCTTTCGGGCATCTTCTTCGCATGGAAGATCTCCCAGATATTCCGGGTCACCTCCACCCTGTCAGACGACGGACGGTCGCGGACCTATGTGGTGGAAGGGCAGGTGTTTTTTGCCTCTGCCGATGCGTTCAACGCCGCGTTTGATTTCCGGGAAGCCCTAGAGCAGGTGACGATTGATGTCAGCCGTGCGCATATCTGGGACATCTCCAGCGTGGCGGCACTGGACATGATCGTGCTCAAGTTCCGGCGCGAAGGGGCTGCGGTGGATATTGTGGGCCTGAACGCGGCCAGTGAGACCATTGTGGACCGTCTGGCCATCCACGACCGGCCCGGCGCGCTCGAGAAACTGCTCGGGCACTAGGCGCACAGGGGAGGAATACCGACATGAAGAAGATCATCGCACTGGTGGATGGTTCGGTTTATGCGCACAGCGTGTGCGATCACGCGGCATGGGTAGCCCAGAAAACCGGTGCCGAAGTCGAATTTCTGCATGTGATCGGACGTCGCGAAACCGGCTCCGCAAAGGCCAACCTCAGCGGCAATATCACGCTGGGTGCGCGCACCGCCTTGCTCAACGAACTCAGCGAACTGGATGCCCAGCGTGCCCAACTGTCCCAGAAGATCGGGCGTGCGATCCTCGATGACGCGACGAGCCATATCGAGAGCAAGGGCGTGGAACACGTGACGGCGCGCCTGCGTATTGGCGATCTCGTGGAGACGGTGGCCGAACAGGAGGCCGAGGCCGATCTTGTCATTGTCGGGAAACGTGGCGAGGCGGCAGATTTCGCCAAACTGCATCTCGGCTCAAATCTGGAGCGGATCGCCCGGTCGAGCACAAAACCGGTCTTTGTCGCGGCACGCGCGTTCCGACCCGTCCAGCGTTTCATGATCGCCTATGACGGCGGCACCAGCGCCATGAAGGCCGTGGACCACGTTGCGCGCAGCCCGCTATTTGCGGGTCTGGAGTGTTGCCTGCTGATGGTGGGCCCGGACAGCGAAGAAAACCGCAAACGTCTCAACGATGCGAAATCAACGCTTGAAGCGGGAAGTTTCATAGTCGATGCACGCATTGTCTCCGGCCAGCCCGACGCGGTGATTGTAAAGGCTATCGAGGCGCAGGGGGTCGATCTTCTGGTGATGGGGGCCTACGGCCATTCGCGCATCCGCAGCTTCATCATCGGCTCGACGACCAGCGAAATGATCCGGTCCTGCAAGGTACCGGTGATCCTGTTCCGCTAGACGGGCCCGAAGCGGCATCATGATTTGGTCACATCCCGGTTATAGTGATGCCTGAACACATCGTTTAAAACAGAACTGACAGGCAGATTTTCATGAACACGATATCCAGCAGGCTTCTGGCAGCCTTGTTGCTCGCCGGCTCGGCAATGACAGCCGCAACCCATGTGCACGCACAGGACGCAGGTCCGGAAGCCACATTCGAGTTCCTGAAAGCCACGGAAAACCGGGTCTGGCGGCTCAACCGGCAAACCGGCGAGATCGCTGTCTGTATCCTCGAACGCGATGCCTTGCTCTGCTCCACGAGCAGCGGTGCGGCCGAAACACCGGCCACGACCTATGAGGAATTGAAGCAGCGCGAAGCCGCCGAACTGGCCGCC
>JAURLR010000090.1 GCA_030831135.1 Alphaproteobacteria bacterium | reverse complement strand
TCAAAAGAATGATGCACTAACATTTAAAACGGACCAGTCAGTGGGGGCAGGTCAGCGCCGTCCTCATGTTTGCCAATGTGGTCTTTGCAACCCTGCGGCCGGAGATCGCGATTGCCTATGGACGCGATGATATCGATCTGATGCGCCGACTGAACACGCGCGCCAGCCAGTTTGCGCTCTGGCTTTCGGTTGCCGCCTTTGCGGGGCTGATGGTTCTTGGCCCCTGGATCGTGGAGATCTGGACAGTTGGCCGCATCGCCGTCCAGCAACCGCTTTTTGCGTTCCTGGTGCTGGGTGCAATGGGCACGCTGATGTGGACCGGCACCGCCACGGCCCTGCTTGCGACCAACAACAGCAAGGAAATCTCGGTGATCTATCTGATCTCCATCAGCGCCGGCCTCGCGGTTGCGGCGGCTGCTGCTTACGGGGCCAGTCTCGGCGGCGTTGCGCTGGTGCTGGCGCTGTCCGAACTCTGTGTCTTCGTTCTGATCCTGATGCGCTCGCAGGCATTTCTCGACCAGCGTTATACGTCGCTGCTGCGTGGCGTTTTGCGACCGCCGACCGATGCCCTGAAACTATTCCGGCGTGCGCCCTAGTTGGTGGTCTGGTTCTGGTGCCAGGCCCAGGCGCTGCGGATGATGGTTTCAAGATCCGATTGCCGCGTTGTCCATCCCAGCATGTCCCGCGCGCGGCCGGGTTCGGCCACAAGCTGCGCCGGGTCGCCGCTTCGACGTGGCGCATCGCGATGGGGGATCGGATGGCCCGTGATCGTTCGGCAGGCAGCAATGATTTCGCGTACCGAGTAGCCGGTTCCGGTGCCAAGATTGGCGACAAGCGGTTCGGGGTGCTGCATGAGGTAATCCAGCGCGGCGATATGGGCATCGGCCAGATCGCAGACATGCACGTAATCACGCACCGCCGTGCCATCGGGAGTGGGGTAGTCGTTGCCGAAGACCTGAATCTCGGCCCGCTGCCCAAGGGCGACTTGCAGGACCAGCGGCATCAGATGGGTTTCCGGGTCGTGCCGTTCGCCCAGGCTACCGTCGGGATCTGCACCGGCGGCGTTGAAGTAGCGCAATGCAACGTAGTTCAGGCTGTTTTGTCCCGCCGCCGCGGCCAGCATCTGCTCGACCGCCAGCTTGGTTTCGCCATAGGGGTTGACCGGCCGGGTCGGGGCATCCTCGGGAATCGGCACTGTCGCCGGGGTTCCGTAGACCGCCGCTGTACTGGAGAACACGATTTTCGCCACCTTGGTCTCCGCCATGACATCGAGCAGGGCACTAGTTCCGGCAACATTGTTCCGGTGGAAGGCTTGGGGGTCAGCGACGGAATGACTGACCTCGATCAGGCCCGCAAAGTGAATCACGGCATCGGGTTGGTGGGTCCTGAAGACGTCGCGCAGACGGTCGATATCGGTGATGTCACCCTCTTCGAGCGGACCCCAGCGCACGGCATCCCGGTGGCCGTTGCTCAGATTGTCGATCACGATCGGCGTGTGTCCGGCGCCATGAAGCGCCTTGCAGGTGTGGCTGCCGATATAACCCGCACCACCGGTGACCAGAATGCGTGCCATCTGCTTAGCGAGGCCGGGCGAGCAGGTTTTCGTAGACCTGAACCATTTCGTTGCCGTAACGATCAATCCCGCTCATGGCTTGGGCGCTGGCGATGGCCGGGGCCTGCATTTCCCGCGCTGCTTCGCGATTCTCGGCAAACCAGACGAGTTTCTCGGCCAGCGCATCGACATCACGCGGTGGCACGACAAAGCCGTTCTTGCCCTCTTCGATGCAATCCGGGCCGCCGCTGTTCTCCGTCGCCACGATCGGGCTGCCGCAGGCCATGGCCTGCAGGAGAACGATGGCAAAGCCGTCCTCGATCGAGGGCAGAACGGTCACATTGGCGCGCGAGTACCAGGCCGAGAGTTCGGGTTGCGGGATGTGCCCGGTGATGGTGACGTTCAGGCCCTTGGCGGGTTCCAGCAAACGTTCTGTTTCAGGCTGGGGCGAGCCGATCAGCACCAGTTCGCTGTTGGGAATATTGGCGCGCGCGAAGGCCTGGGCGAGATAGGTCACACCCTTGCGCAAGGACAGGGCGCCGACAAAAACAACCCGAAACACCCCGTCATCCTCAACCGGTTGGCGGACGAATTGTGAGGTGTCCACGCCGTAGCGCACAAGTGCCAGACGGTCTTCGGGGATGCCGTGGGACAGGAAGCTCCGATAGGAGAACAGCGAAGGCACGGTGATGATCTCGGCTTCCTGATACTCCTCAAGCTCACGTTCGATGCCGTCCCGGTGGATCCGGTCGATCTCGATTCCGTATCGCTCTGATTCCTCTCGGACCAGTTTGTCGAATGTCAGAACATGGGACGATCCGACATCCAGGGCGAAGCGAATGCCGCGCGCCTTGGCCGCACGGCCCGCGCGCAGCGCATAGCGGGAAAGCGAATGAAAGATATCGCAATCGGGAAGTGTCCGGGCGACATGCCGGTCAAAGGTCAGATGCGCGAAGTTGCTCATCGCCGCGCGCCGTGGGCCATGCATGGCGCCGTACCGGCCCATCCCCATAAACGGGGTCACAATCCACGGATAGGATTTGATCAGGTTCTGGGGAAGGCGCTCGTTCTTCAGTTTGAACCGGGGATATCCGGTGTAAATCTGCTTGAGAACCCCATGCCGGTGAAGCTGGCGCGCGAGGTCGAAGCTGTGAAAGCGACCGATGGTGGAAAGGACAACGCGCATATTCGCAAGACCTGAAAGGCTCGATCCGGAGGGGCTCGATTCTGTATAACACGAGACATCCTGGTTGCCTCAAGCAAGCGCGCCTGCCGCCACCGCATTGTGCCGGTGACGGGCTGCTTGCCATGATGCTGGCCGTGACCGCGCAAATCGGATAGTTGATTCTCGCATGACCAACCTAGCCTACGTCAATCGCGGACAATTCCGCCCCGCGGGGCCCCAGAGCCCCGACCAGGCGGGTATGGCAAACACGCCGATGCTGGCGCTGATTGCGTTGGTGACGCCGATGACCATCTGGATGGAGTTCAGTATCGTCGGCCGCATTTTTGCGCCGGAACTGATCCTGATCGGACTCCTGCCTTTCCTGCTGTTCACGCGGGTGCGGATGCTGATGGCCCCCCAGCCGCGCATGTTCCTGATCCTGGTCGGTCTGTGGCTGGCTTCGCAGGTTCTCACAGACCTGATCCGCGATACCCCGTTCGAGGATTACAGTCGCGGCTGGTCGAAGATCATCTTCTTCACCCTGAATTTCTGCACGCTCTACATGGTGCTGTACGGCAGCCGTCAGCGGCTCGTGCTCTTCGGTCTCGGGATTGCGTTGGGCGGATTCCTGACCATGCTGCTCAACCGGCCCGAATTTGCCATCGCGCAGCCCTGGAAGTTTGGTCTGGGCCTCGCGACGATCATGACGGTGGTCATCGTGTCCCAGTGGCGGCCGCTGTTCCGCATCTGGTTCGTGCCGCCCGCAATGATCTTCATGGTCGGGGTCTACAGCATGGTGGTCGGGTCACGCAGCCTGGCCGGCATCACGATCCTTGTGGCCATGTATGTGCTGGTGCAGCAGATTCTTGGACGGCGCAACAAACCGCCGTCCGGGTTTTCGCCGGTCCGCACACTCCTGTTCTTCCTTTGTGGTGTCGGCGTTGCGGTGACGATGTTCAACGCCTACCAGCTGGCCGCCGCTCAGGGGCATCTGGGCGAGTATGCACAGCATATCTATGACCGGCAGGGGTCGGGTTCCTACGGTGTCCTGTTGGGCGGGCGGTCGGAAATTTTCTTGTCCAGTCAGGCCGTCGCCGACAGCCCCCTGATCGGGCACGGGTCCTGGGTAAAGAATCCGAAATACGCACAGCGGATTCTGGAACTGGAAAAATTTGGCTACGATGTGAACTACATCGCGGCGGACAACGAGCTGATCCCGACCCACAGTCATCTCATGGGCGGCTGGGTCGAGGCCGATTTCCTGTTTCGCCGCGTGAATGCGCCCGGATGACGGTGAGCCGGGCAAACTGCTATCTAGGGATATGATGAACAAGCCTCCGCGATTGATCGAATGGTTGCAGCGTCTCCACGAAGCCAAGGTGCTTTGCGTGGGAGACGTGATGCTCGACCGGTTCGTCTATGGTGATGTGGAACGGATATCGCCCGAGGCGCCGATTCCGGTTCTCCGGATATCGCGTGAGGCGGTGACCGTCGGGGGGGCGGGCAATGTTGCACGCAACCTTTCCGCATTGGGCACCCATGTCCATTTGTTCGGTGCCATTGGTGATGACGCCGTTGGGCGCGAAACGGAAGCCGTGCTTGCGCGCGATGAGTTCGTGACCCTGTCGCTGATCCGGGATGCAACACGCCCGACAACCGTCAAGACCCGCTTCATTGCCGGATCGCAGCAATTGCTGCGTACCGATGAGGAAGACCCCCGCCCCTTGTCGGAGGATCTGTTGTCACAGGTCTCGGATGGGGTGACCGGCGCCATTTCCGGTGGCGCATTCGGGGCGTTGATCCTGTCGGATTACGGCAAGGGCGTGCTGACGGATGCAGTCATTTCCCAGGCCATCTCGGCAGCACAGGCAGCCGATATTCCGGTCATTGTCGATCCCAAGGGAACCGATTACAGGCGCTATCGCGGGGCCAGTGTTCTGACGCCGAACAGGCGCGAGCTGGCCGAGGCCACGCGGCTTCCGGTCGAGACGGATGACGAGGTGGTCATTGCCGCGCGGGCGCTGATTGCGGATTGCGGCGTGGGCGCGGTGATTGCCACAAGGGGGCCACAAGGCATGTCGGTCGTGACCGGTGATTCCTGTGTTCATCTGCCTGCGCTCGCACGTGAAGTCTTCGACGTGTCGGGTGCGGGCGACACGGTCGTGGCGACTTTGGCAGCCGGCCTTGCAGCGGGTATGCCCCTGCCGGATGCCGCTCAGCTTGCGAATGTGGCGGCCGGGATTGTCGTTGCCAAGGTCGGGACAGCGGTTGTGCGCCCCGGCGAACTGGGTGATGCGCTTGGCGGTGCACCGGGGCTTGGCTCAAAGTTTCTCGGTCGCGAGGCGCTGATCGACCGGGTGGCGCAGTGGCGTGCGCGCGGCCTGTCGGTAGGTTTCACCAATGGCTGCTTCGATCTGGTGCATCCGGGACATATTTCCCTGATCGAACAGGCAAGTGCGGCCTGTGACCGGCTGGTTGTCGCACTCAATGATGACGCCTCGGTGCAGCGGCTCAAGGGCGAAGGTCGGCCGGTCCAGCCCGAACATGCGCGCGGACGGGTGATCGCATCCCTCTCGGGCGTCGATGCGGTGGTCCTGTTCGCCGAGGATACGCCGCGCGAACTGATTGAGCAGATGCGCCCCGATGTTCTGGTCAAGGGCGCCGACTACACCGCCGATGAAGTGGTGGGGGGTGATTTCGTTATGGCGCATGGCGGCCGTGTGGTTCTGGCCGATCTCGTGGACGGCTTTTCGACCACAAACACGATTTCCCGGATTTCGAACTGACGTCCTGGGCGCTCTAGATGCGCGGGTCCGTCAGGCGCTGGTACCGATCAGCGGCCGCGCGGGCAAAGCGCAGGGTCAGCGCCTTGCGGCGGCTGGCGTGCAGCCCGGTATCGGGTGCGGCCCGCAGTTCTTCGGCGCCCCAGGAATCCGCGATCATCAATCCGGTATTTCCGGGTATCATCTCGTTTGGGAACTCGGGCGGGACGGCAAAATAGAGCCGGTCGCAGAACGCCTCGTATTCGGGCCATTTGCTGTCACCGCGAAAATCCGCAACGCTGACCTTGACCTCGACAATGACGAATTCGCCGTTCGTGTTCAGCGCAATGACATCAGCACGGCGCTGGTTGGCCAGACTGAATTCCGTCAGCACGGCATATCCGAGATCAAACAGGTGGCGGCAAACACCTCGGGTTGTCTCCGTGGTTCGTGCATTGGCGTCACCCGGGCCTGTGGTGATCCTGTCCGATTCATCGGGCATAGGAGTAACGCATTGTTAAAAAAGAAAAACTCATAATAACTCTTGTTGCAGATAGGATCGCGACACATATAATATTCCAGTATCGAACGGGGGAGGATCGTTCGTGAACCCGTGGTTTGCCGACCACAGGCCTATAAGGTGAGACATGAAAGATCAGTCGACCGAAGTGAATACAGCGTCTCCGGACGCAAATCCGGCCGTGAGTCGCCGAAAGGCGCTCGCCCGCCTCGGGCTTGCCGCCGGTGTGGCCTATGCCGCCCCCACGATCGTACGCCTGGATCGCAGCGCCAATGCAAAGGTTCTGCCGACCCCCTGTCCGCCACCGGGCAGCAAGGGCAAGGGCGGACCCTGGTGCAAATAACGCGCAAATAGAGCGCAAATGGGCTGATTGTTGAGCGTGTGCCGCAAGCCACGCGCAAACAGCGCGTATCATATGTCAGTTTTGTTGGGAGCTTCGGATAAGTCCGAAGATACTTTTCTTCAAGGGCCGCGCAATGCGGCCTTTGCCAAGAGTTCGTCTGTGACGTGCACAAATGCCGACGCGGTGTGCATACTCGCACCATGAGTGCAGAGACTTTCTTTCAGGGCGAACGTCTGTTGCAAGCAGGCGAACTGGCGGCGGCAGAAGCAGCATTTCGTGATCTGGTTGACGCCATGCCCGGTCATGTCGCGGCCTGGCGGTGCTATGCCGAGACGTTGCAGCGGCAGGGGCGCATCGACGAGACGATTGCAGCCACACGAAGGGCCAATAGTGTTGAGGCCGATCACATCTCGGAAATCGGTGCCTTTCTGCTGTTTCACGGCGATCATGCGCGTGCAGAGACATGTTTTGAACGCGCTCTCAGCCTCGATCCCGATTGCCTGAGCGCGCACTGGCTTCTGGGGGAGCTCCACAGCCGGCATGACGCACGTGACCGGGCGCTGACCCATTACCGGAGATGTCTTGAAATCGCGCCGGATCGCACAGGCCCGGCCTATATGATCGCAGCACTGGGGGCTGAGGATTCACCCGAGCGGGCACCCGATGATTACGTCACCGCATTCTTCGACTGGTATGCCGATCATTTTGATGCACATCTCACGCAGCGGCTCAATTACACGGGGCCCGATCAGGTTGCCGACGCTTTGCGTGCATGCCGTCCGAACGAGGTCGAGCATGCCCTCGATCTGGGTTGCGGGACCGGCCTGGCGGGTGTGGCGGCACGGGATCTGGCACGTCATTGGACAGGTGTTGACCTGTCACCCGCGATGCTCGCGCGGGCCAATAGCACAGGTGTTTATGATCGCCTGATTGAGGGTGACCTGCTGACGGTCCTGCGTGAGCTGCCCGATGGGAGCATTGATGCGGCACTGGCGGCTGATGTATTTGTCTATATCGGCGCGCTGGATCAGCTGTTTGCCGAAGTCTCGCGTGTGCTGGTCCCGGCGGGTGTTTTCGTGGCGACCTTTGAAACGGCACCACCTGAAGTGACCTGGGAGCTTTGCGAGTCCGGGCGTTATCGACATGGCGAAGCCTACTTGCGGCGGGTTGCGGCTGATGCGGGCCTGGGTCAGCTCTCGGTATCGGCGCGGACATTACGGGAGGAATATGGTGAACCGGTTGCAAGCCTGCTGGCCACCTTCACGCGCACATCATAAAAAACGCCCGGCGCGAGGCCGGGCGTTTGAACTTTATATCGGATCTGCCGGGTCAGGCGGCGCGGGGAACAGCCTGCGCTTCGATCAGGGCCAGAAAGGCCTCAAGGCGTGATGCGCTGGATGAATCGCTGGTCGCAGTGACCAGGTTGCCGTCGGTGACCAGGTTCTGGTCGGCAATCAGTTCGGCGCCGGCGCGTGCGACTTCCTCATCGACTTCGGCGGCACCCGCGATCCGGCGTGCGGCGACGACACCGGCAGGAACCAGAAGACGCATGGCGTCACCGACCACCAGAACCGGTGCTTCGGCAGCCATGAAGGCGGCGATCAGGCGCTTGGTGTGGACGTTTTCAATCAGCGTGTCGGCGCTGTTCTTGCCGTCGGGCAGGATCAGCCCGTCATAATCGGCGGCCAGCGCGTCGGCGATATCTTCGTCGGCCATGAAGTGATGGCCCCAGGCACCGTCGTGCCAGCCCTGAACAAGGCCACCATCGGGTGAAATCACTTTGACCGTGCGGCCACGGGCGAGCAGGGTCTTCTGTGTGTCTGTGAATGTCGTCTCGGCAAATCCGGCGGCGGCAAGTATAGCAATCGGTAGTTTGGTTTCAGCCATTATAAGCACTCCATAGTTGAGGCCCGGGCGCCCGGCAAAAATGTGGCGGGCAGGGCGGCTTGGCGATCTCGAACAAAAAAATACGGCGTGCCGGATTGCGTGCAATCCAGTCCGGTTTGCTCGTTCGGAAGCGGTCGCGCGAAGCGCGCGACGACCGTTACCGGGATGTCATGATA
>JAURLR010000089.1 GCA_030831135.1 Alphaproteobacteria bacterium | reverse complement strand
CTTCTCGATGGCGGCAACCGCCCGATCGATCTGCTCCTGCTGGTCGTCATGCTTGTGCATCGGACCCTGAAGATAACCATGGCCCATGAACTCCCAGTCAAGCTCCAGCGCAGCTTCGGCAATGCGCGGATAGTTCTCGCAGACACGGCCATTGATCGCCATGGTCGGTATGATCCCGCGGTCGCGCAGGGCGTCGCGAATGCGCCAGAAGCCAACGCGCATGCCGTATTCGTGCCAAGACCAGTTGGGCAGGTCGGGCAGCAGGGGCACACCCATGGGCGGTGGCAGAACCGTGCGCGGCATGGGCCGCGAGATATCCCAGTCCTCGACATTGGCAATGATCCAGACCGCCATGCGCTTGCCGTCCGGCAGCTTCCAGGCCGGGCGGTCGACAATGGCGGAGTACGGAAGACGGTCCTTGAAAATCTGCATGGTTTCCTCAGGTGTTATCGGCCCGCAATTATGGGCAATCACACCACGGAAAACCAGACGTTGAGCCGTTAAACCCAGCCAATTGAAAGCAGATACAAACTAAGCGGCGGAAAGGCGATCAGGACCATCAGGACGATGAACATCATCACCGCGAACGGGAACGCCCCGGCGAAGATATCCGCCAGACTGACTGTGGGGTCGTTGATCGCGCTCTTGATGACGAAGCACGAAATCCCCAGCGGGGGCGTTAACAGGCCGATCTCCGCACCCACCACCGTAATAATTCCGAACCAGACCAGATCGACATTGAAACTGTCGAGGACGACCAGAAATAGCGGCACCACGATCAGGATGATCGACGCTGTCTCAATGATCGTTCCCAGCGCCACCATCAGCAGCACATAGATCACCATCAGCTGGATCAGGGTCAGGTCGAAACTCGTCAGCCATTCCCCGAATACAGTTGGCAGTGCGGCCACACCCAGCATCCGGCTGTACATAGAGGCAGTCGTAATCAGGAACAGAATCGTCGCCGTGATGTAGCCGGTTTCGACCAGAACTTCCCAGAGGTCACGCCAGCTGAAATTGCTTTTGAGTAAAGCGATGACCAGTGCCGCGAGCGAGCCGGCAGCGCCCGCCTCGGTCGGCGTGAACACACCGCCATAGATACCCCCAAGCACCACCAGAACCAGAATCACGACAGGGATGATCTTCTTGATGAGATCCATCCAGGTCAGGTTCGCCCAATCCTCGGCTGCAATATCCGCTGAATCCTGACCTCCGACATAATTTGGAAAAGCAAAGGCCAGAAACAGGATCAGGATGCCGAAACACACGGCCAGCAGAATGCCGGGAATGATGCCCGCGATGAACATCCGACCAACCGACTGTTCGGTCACAATGGCATAGATGATCAGCATCGCGCTGGGCGGAATCAGCATGCCGAGCACCGAGGAACCGGCGACCACACCAACAGTAAAGCGCGGCTTGTAGCCGAAGCGCCGCATTTCCGGGATTGCAACACGGGTGAACACGGAAGCCGAAGCAATCGAAGAACCGGTGATCGACGCAAAGATTGCATTGGCGGCAACAGTGGCGATCCCGAGCCCGCCGCGAATACGATAGAAGGCGAAGTTGGCAACCTCGTAAACGTCCTTGCCCAACCCCGCCTTGCTGACGATCAGCCCCATCAGGGCAAAGAGCGGCACCGAGGCAAAAACCAGTTCGGAAACCGTATCCGCAATCGATTCCGACAAAAGCGCGACGGCAATATCCGGATTGCCACGGATCAGCCAGACCCCGAGAAACGAGACCAGCCCCAGCGCAACCGGGATGTACAACCCCATATAGATCAGGAACACGATCACCGCGACCGAGGCTATGCCGACTTCAATTCCACCCATCTTCGGTCACCCTTTCCGGCGCGCGCTAGCGCGTGCCGCGCACAACCGGAATCACGTGCCGGATCGCGAATTTCAAGAACTGCAGCATGGTCACAATGCAACCAAGCACGAGAATCAGCTTGATGGGCCATTCAGGCACCGTGAACAGCCCCTCTTCCCCAACGAAGTAGTTGAACCGCCAGGCGTCATAAAGTTCCGGTATCACCCCATAAAGGACGATCAGGAGGAACACGACGCCAAGGAAGTCAAAGGTCGCCCCCATGACATGGCCCGCGCGTGGATTGCGGCGCTGGACGAGGCCATAGAAGCCATCCGAGCGGGTCAGTCGGCCCTTCCGGGTCGCATCACCAAGCTGCATGAAAACGATTGCAATGATCGACATTTCCACGAGTTCATTGACCCCGTGAATGGGATGATTGAACAGCGTGCGACTGAACGCATCCGTATCGATCATCACCATCAGGACAAAAATCCACAGCGATCCGATGGTGTTCATCACGGTCAGAACACGATCCAGCACATCCTGAGGGGCGCCACCTGAAGGTGACGCCCCCTGGGTCAGATCCGTCATATCTCGAACCTACTTTCGGCTTGGACTTGGGCTCAGGAACCTGATTCCTTGTCCCACTGACGCAGGATCGGCTGGTTGGCTGCGCGCATGGTGTCCATGTAGGACTTCATGACCACCTTGCCCGGATTGCCTTCCTTCTCACGTGCAGCAACCCAGTCCTGGGCCACGTTCGGCATGTTGTCAGCCCACTGCTGACGCTGCTCCTGGCTCAGTACAGTTGTCGTACCGCCATTTTCGGTGAAGGCCTTGTAGCTCTCATCGGCAAGTGCGAGGGCTTTCACACCCATGTCGTCACGATATCCGATGGCAACTTCCTGCATGGCCGTCTTCACTTCGTCGGGCAAGTTGTTCCAGGTGTCTTTGTTGACGGTCACAGCCTTGGAGTTTGCGGTGCCGAGATCGGCTTTGAGCATGTAAGGCGCAACTTCGTAGATCTTGCGACCGACAACGGCTTCCGGCCACAGCATGAAACCATCAAGAACGCCCGTACCCACCTTGTTGTGATAGGTCACGAGACTGCCCGCGACACCAGCGGCCCCGAAACCTTCAAGCCAGCGAAGATTCAGACCTGCACTGCCCAGCTTCAGACCGTTCATGTCCGAAAGCTTTTCGACCTTGTTTTTCGTGAAGATCTGGTATGTGTCGAGCACGGCCAGGTTCGTCAGATAGACCTGATTGAACTTGTCGAAGGCCTGCTTGAATTCCGGATGCTTGTCCGCCAGACCGTCGACTGTCCGGGCCACAAGCCCCGGATCATTGGTCACGAATGGCGTCGCATAAGCGACCAGCTGCAACGGCACCTTATCGGCATGGAACACGGTCGTGACAATACCGATATCGCCCAACCCCTTCTGCAAGCCACCAAGCACACCGCGAACCTTCACGATCTGGCCCCAGGCCTGGTTCCATTCGATCTCGTAATTGCCGGTTTCAGCCAGCTTCTTGTCGACTTCGGGAATGTAATAATTGATGAACTCTGCGACCCAGAGTGACTTCGGCGAATAGCCGTCAATCGCAGCGATCTTGATCTTCTCGGCAGCTGCAGACGGTGCGGCAAACGCGACGGAAGCCATCAAGGCTCCAATGCTGAAAGCACCCAGCTTCTTGGCAATGGATTTGGTGTTGGTGTTGATCATGCTTATCTCCCTTTCGCATGGATCTATGTAGGACAGGCAGCGCTTCTTGATGGCGCGGTGAATTGATTGAATAGAAGCTGTAGTCGCAGCATCGAGTCAACGATTTTCCAAATTTATTCACACTAAGTATGATATTGGAATATTGTGCCCAAAGACCTTCAGCGGGAGCCTGTCCTCTATCGGAAGCCTGAGAATTCATGCCTGAGAAGAAACGATCATCCGGCGATAGCCGGGCCGGAGGCCCCACCATCGCAACGTCGGTTTACGATCAGATACGCCGGGACATCATTACCGGCGCACTCGCCCCGGGATACAAACTCGGCTCAACCGGTCTGCGCGAACGTTACAAGGCCGGCATCAGCCCGTTGCGCGAGGCCCTCAACCGGCTGACCGCCGAGAAACTTGTCTGCTTTCAGGACCAGAAAGGCTTTCATGTCGCGGGCGTGGGCGCCGATGATCTTGCCGACCTGATCCGGACACGGTGCTGGATTGAAGAGATCGCCCTGCGTGAATCAATCGCCAATGGTAACGATGACTGGGAAGACGGCATCGTCTTGGCCTATCACCGACTCTCCAAGGTACCGCGCTCCGCGTCGGACACGCGCTACCAGTTCAACCCCGCATGGGAACATCTGCACCACGGCTTTCACCGGGCCATTTTTGCGAACTGCCGATCACCGCGACTGCTTGGGTATTGCGACCTGCTGGCCGATCAGGCGAACCGATACCGGCAACTGGCCGCATCGATCAGCTATCCACATCGCAGCGAAGGCGACGAGCACCGGGCCCTGATGGATGCCGCCATTGCGCGTGACGTGGAAAAAGCCGTGAAGCTGCACCATGATCACCTGAAAAAGACCAATGGCATCATCGTTGAATCCGGCCTGACCCTGCCGAAATTTCAGGTCGCCATCTAGCGTTTCACCACCCGGTTGGTGTTATTCTGCTGTCAAACAGAATGTGCAAATACAGACCGGGAAACACATCATGAAACGCAGCACGGATCGCATACTCACCACCCACACCGGTAGCCTGCCACGCCCGCAGGACGTCGTGGATTTGCTGATCGCAAGTGAGAAAAAGCCCGGTGCAAAGCTCGAAGGGTTCGAGGCTGCTGTCACACGCGCCGTGGCCGATGTGGTTCAAAAGCAGGTGGATGCGGGACTGGACGTCATCAATGATGGCGAGCAGGGCCGTGCGGATTACACCATTCATGTGAAGGACCGGTTGACCGGCTATGATGGGCCTAAACAGCCCAAGCCGATGAGCGCCAATGAGGAAGAGTTCCCGGAACTCGCGGAAATGCTCAAACCCTTCGTGACGCCCCTCACCCACCGGCCGGCCTGTACGGGCGATGTTTCCTGGCTGGACTGGGATGCTGCGCAGGCCGATATCGACCGCGCCGCCAGCGTGATCGGCCAGGCCAAGGCCGAAGATGTCTTCATGACGTCCCCCTCACCGGGACAGATCGCGCGCTTCCTCCCCAACCTCCATTACAGTAGCGAAGAGGCCTATATCTTTGCGCTCGCCGACGTGATGAAGCGCGAATACGAGGCCATCGTGGACGCCGGGCTGGTGCTGCAGCTGGATTGCCCCGACCTCGCACTCAGTCGCCACACGATCTTCCGGCATCTCGGCCTGGAAGACTTTCGCAAGGAAATCTCCATGCATGTGGATGCACTCAATCATGCGGTTCGCGACATCCCCGCCGAGAAGATGCGGATGCATGTCTGCTGGGCGAGCACGATGGGGCCCCATCATGAGGACGTCCCGCTGGCAGATATCGTGGACATCATCATGAATGCCAAACCACAGGCCGTATCCTTCCCCGGTGCCAATCCGCGCCATGCGCATGAATGGAAAGTCTGGCGCGACGTGAAACTGCCCGATGGCAAGTTCATCATTCCCGGCGTGATCGACACCACGTCAAACTTCGTCGAGCACCCCGAACTGGTGTGTGACCGGATCCTCAATTACGCGAGCGTGGTGGGCCGCGAAAACGTGGTGGTCGGTGGCGATTGCGGCTTTGGCACATTTGCCGGTCGGGTTCAGGTCGACCGCAAGATCGTCTGGATGAAATTTGCCGCGATGACCGAAGGCGCAGCCATGGCTTCAGATAAACTCTGGAGCTAGTGCTTGACCTTCCAGCTGGTGGAACCTGTAAACGGGCGTCATGTTCTGGGACAAACAAGTTATCCTGTCACGCAACGGCATTCTGGTGATCCTTGCCGTCATGATCGCATTGGCCGTGATCGTGCTTTTCGGGCTCGACCGTGAGGAACCGGCACCTGTTGAGTCTGGCGTAACAGAGACAAGCTCTCTGGTCGCGCTCGGTCGCACGGTTTACGCATCACAATGCGCGGCCTGTCATGGCGCAAATCTGGAAGGTCAGCCCAACTGGCGCGAACGCAAGCCCAATGGTCGCATGCCCGCCCCACCCCATGATGAGACCGGCCACACCTGGCACCACGATGACGCCACGCTGTTCAATCTGACCAAGTATGGCTTGTCCGCGCTGGTGGGCCGTCCGGTCGAGACCGACATGCCCGCCTATGACGGCGTCCTGACCGATGAACAGATTCGCGCGTCGCTCGCCTACATCAAGTCACGCTGGCCGGCTCAAATTCAGGCGCGACAGTCAGAAATGAGCCGTCGGGCGGACGCCGAGCGCGGCTAGCCGTTTTCTGGCAAAACCAAAGCGGGTCAGGCTCTATGACAACGGGATCATGATGTGTTCGGCAAACCCCGGGCGCTCCGTCAGCCGGTCATACCATTTGCGGATATTCGGGCGATCAGGACGCTCGATATCCATGGCGTACCAGCGATAGATCACCCCGCCGATGGGGATGTCGCCCATGGTGAACTGATCTCCAGCCACGAATTTTCGTCCGTCGAGGAAATGGTCGAGGACGGATGAAATCTCGCCGGCGGATTTCACGCTGCGTTCGACAAGGTCACGATCCTGCTTTTCCGGCGGGGTCCGGATCAACTGGTGGAAAACCGGACGCAAGGCCGGCCAGAATGTGGCCGTCTGCCAGTCCATCCAGCGATCGGCATCCGCCCGCACATGCGGGTCTTCGGGCCACAGCGTCCCGCGACCATACTTGTCTGCGAGATAGCGCAGGCAGGCGTTCGATTCCCACAGGATGAACCCGTCATCATTGATGGTGGGTACCAGGCGGTTCGGATTCATCGCGAGGTACTCGCCGGTGAATCCGAAGGAACCCGCCATATCGGGTCGCTCAAACGCCACGCCCATTTCGGCGCAGCCCCAAAGCAGTTTCTGAACATTCGACGACGTGTGTCGTCCCCAGATCGTGAGTGCCATTACGCCGTCTCCGGTGAGTACAAATCAGTCAATGACGTTCCACTTCTCGACGACATTGCTGCCGGCTTCCCGGAACACCTTCGAGACCGGACAATAGATCGGCAGCATTTCCTCGACCTCGGCAAGCTGCTCGGGTGTCGCATCCGTCTTGACGTTGATGGTGATCGTGATGTTGGGGAACGGGACCGAGATCGGCTCCGCAAGAATCACACCACGGCGGTCAAACTCGACCTCGCATTCGATGGTCTGAATTTCGAAGTTCAGCTTCTTGTGGTGGGCAATGCGTGTGGCCACGTTGTTGGTGCAGCCAACAAGGGCGGCCATCATCGTTTCCGTCGGTGATGCACCAGCATTGGTTCCGTCACGCTCAAGCGGCTCATCGGTGATGACCTTTACGTCACGGACGCTGATATCGGTGCGGGAATGCGATACTGCTTCACCGACCATCGTGTATTTCGCACTTTTCACCTGAACTTTTGCATCTGCCATGGGAGTTCCTCGAAAAACCGTTGAAAACGTTGCGGTTACCATAGGCATGACGCTTCCATTCGCCTAGACTTGGAGAAATCGAGTTTGTAGAAAACAGATGTGCCGGAACGACAAGAAGTCCGGGCGCTGAACCCAGATGGTTTTGAGGGAGAAACAGGTTGAAACCCGCACCATTCGCTTATGTGCGCGCCGAAACGCTTGATCAGGTGTTTGACCTGCTCGACGAATACGGTGACGACGCACGTATCCTCGCCGGGGGCCAGAGCCTCATGGCGACGTTGAACATGCGCCTGTCAGCGCCCGAAGTTCTGATCGACATCAACAGCATTCCGGGCCTGTCGGACATCTCTGCAGATGGCGACACGCTCCACATTGGTGCGCTTGCACGACATTCCGATGTGCTGGAATCCGATCTGGTTCGCAAACAGGGCATCCAGTTCTTTCTTCAATCCGCTGGGGCCGATGGTTTCGCGCACGCCTTTGTAGATCTCCCACAGCCGATCCATGGCATCCGCATTGGCGTAAATTTCT
>JAURLR010000088.1 GCA_030831135.1 Alphaproteobacteria bacterium | reverse complement strand
TTGCCAAGAACGATAACGGTCGCGTTCATGCCTGTTTCAGCCAGACAGCCGTGTCATGAAACACCGCGCCGCCATTGGGCTGTCCGGCCTCGGCACTGACCAGAAGATTGATTCCGATCCCCTCGACAAACGCGCTGTTGGGCCAGACGCTCTCAACAATCACGGTGCTGCGGCGCAGGCCCGCGGTCGGGCGCACATGCACGACCACCGAGCCCTGCTGGTTTCCAATTCTCACCTCATCACCAGCCTCAAGACCCATCTGCGTACATACCTCGGGGTGTATCTGTGCCTCGGGCCGCCCCTCGCGCTTCCGGCTCGTGGCGGTCTCCGTGAAACTGGTATTCAGGTAGTTGCGTGACGGCGCAGTTACAAGGCGAAAGGGGTGTTCATCCTCGCGGGCATCGATGACATCGTAATGGTCGGGCAGCGTCGGCATGCCTGCATGATTGCCGCCGATCTGCGACCAGTCAGGCATGAAATGAAAGCGGGCGTCACTGTGGCCGAAACCGTTGAGGAAATGCGCGTCGTCAAACGCCTCCACGCGATCCTCCCAATGACCTTCCCATATGGTTTGGGCATCGGCATAGCCTGAACGCTTCAGCGTGGCATCCATCAGGTCCCATGCGCTCATCTCGAAGGCGGGATGCATCGCGCCCAGACGTTTGGCGAGTTCGCCCAGCACCCAATGGTTGGAACGGGCTTCCCCGACCGGTGCGATGACCGCGCGCGTGACCTGCAGATGGGTGTGTCCACCAGCGACATAGATGTCGTCATGCTCAAGAAACGTGGTGGCTGGCAAGACGATATCGGCCATCTGGGCAGTCTCGGTCAGGAATTGCTCGTGCACACAGACGAACAGGTCATCGCGCAGGAAACCCGCGCGTACCTTGCCCAGATCCGGCGCGACATTGACCGGGTTGGTATTCTGAATGAACAGCGCGGTGATCGGCGGACCATCCCCGAGGTCGCGCTTGTCCCCGGTCAGGATCGGGCCGATCCGCGACTGATCGAGAACCCGCGTCCGGGAATCCACCGCATCCGATCCCTCGATCAAGGTCTTGTCGATCTCGTAGATCCCAGCATTCGAATACAGCGCGCCGCCGCCCGGATACTGCCAGGCCCCCGTCACCGCCGGCAGACAACTTGCCGAGAACATCTGGACCGCACCATTGCGCGAGCGGGTGAACCCGAAACCAAGGCGCAGATAGCTGCGTTTGGTCTGGCCGTAGAGCGTGGCAAAGGCCTCGATCTCGCCTGCCGGGATACCGGTGATCGCTTCGGCCCATTCCGGGCTGCGGGAGACCAGATGGCGCTCCAGTTCGGCATAACCGGCTGTGTATTTTTCAAGGTAGTCCCGGTCGGCATGGCCGTCGCGGAACAGCACATGCATCACCGCACAGGCCAGCGCGCCGTCCGTGCCCGGATGGGGCATCAGGTGGATATCGGCCTGCTTTGCCGTTTCGGTCACATAGGGGTCGACGACAACAAGTTTCGCGCCCCGGTTTTTCCGCGCGCGCGCGGCATGGGTCATCACATTGACCTGGGTGCTGACCGGGTTGCAGCCCCAGATGACGATCAGATCAGATTCGGCCATCTCGCGCGGATCCACGCCTTTCTTGGATCCGGCTCCGGCCATCCATCCGGCATCCGCGAGCGTGTTGCAGAAGGTCGAATGCTGGCGCGAATAGCCCATGACATTACGCAACCGGTTGATCCCGTCGCGCTGCACCAGCCCCATCGTGCCCGCATAATAATAGGGCCAGACCGTCTCGGGCCCATGCGCCTCAGCGGCTCGGATCAGGTTCGCGGCGACAACATCCAGCGCCTCGTCCCAGGATATTTCCTCGAACGCCTCGCGCCCGATGCCCTTGGCGCCAATCCGGCGCAGCGGTTTTGTAAGACGATCAGGGTGATGCACACGCTCGGCATAGCGCGCGACCTTCGCGCAGATCACCCCCGACGTGTAGGTGTTCTGGCTCGCCCCGCGCACCCGGCCGATGGTTTGCGGGTCCAGTCGTTCGACTTCCAGCGCACAGGTGCTCGGGCAATCATGCGGACAGGCGGAATGAAAGACCTGAACCTCGTTCCGGTCTTCCTGTGTGGCTTCGGTACGGTTCTGATCGAGCGGCATCGTATAAATCTCCAGACCGTGTTTATACCGAAAATCGCGCGAAGCGTCGATTGGCCGGGCCGGGCATCACCGGCGAAGAATACCGGGACGCTATCCCTGAAAATGACGTTCCCCGTCGGGCGACCGCAAAACCGGCAAAGGCCAGTCCCGATTGGAACTGGCCCTCACACGCACCTGAATACCCCTGCGCCCCGTTCACGGGGGCAGCAGCAGAACCTATTTGTGAATCGTGCCATCCGGGTTGAACGCGTGGAAAGAGAAGGCAAAGGTCACGTCGTGGACGACATCGACCAGATTGTCACCTTCCTTGCGTTGCACCGTCACATTGCCGATATCACGACCTTGCGAGATATTGCGACGATCCATCGCTGCGTTCTGACCGGGTTCCCAGCTGATCACCAGATCATCGGTCTCAACCCGCTTTTCCTTGCTGAGAAGATCGAGCGCCCAAGCCTGATCGCCCACCGCCACCACATAATCGAGCGGCCGGATATCCTCGGGAAAGCTTCCCTTGTAGAGGAACGGGCGTGCGGAGGTGTCATAGCCCACATAGGGATTGAAGCCGGCCCCGCCGCGCGGGCTCAAAAGCACTTCACCTTGGGGATGTGCTTCCTGAAACTTGTCGAAGGAGACCACGCGAACCGGCAGCATGGTCAGCTGGGTCCCGGTTTCCTGACCGACGATCCCGACGCCGGTGAATTGCTGCCACCAGCTTTCGGTCTCATGGTCCCACATGACCAGATCGGAAAACCGCAGCTTGCCCGAGACGCCGAAAGTATGGAGTTTCCCGTTCACATTGCGGTCGAACACCACCGCCGAATTGCACAACGGGCAATAGGTCACCGCAATCGGCTTGCCGGCGAGCTCATCATTGACGATCTCATGGGTCATCAGGATTCCGAGCGGATAGGCGCGCGCCTTTCCCTCGATCACCACAGAAATCACCGGCTCGGTGCCCTCATAAAGCCTTCTCACCTCGGCAATCGACGCAAACTGCGGGTCATAAATCGGCGGAATTCCATCCTTGGGAACGCCGCCGGAGAAGATCTCGTCCAGCGGGACCGAATGTTTGGAGAAATCGGTGTTCGGCCATTCCAGCTGCCAGAACGCAGGATTGGCCTGACCAGCTGTCGACACGGCGAGCAACATCATGCCCGCGCCGAGGGCCGCTGCGAACCGGCTCCATTTTTGGGTGAGAAAAATTGGCATCACAAACATCCCGTTCTTGTCATCTTCAGTTGCGTTTCCCGCGACCAAACCCTGCGCCGATCGACGCCAGTAGACAGCAACACATCGGGTTTGCAGAAATCACGCCCCGTCACGACTGTGTGAGAGTTGCCTTGGGCTTCCGGTCCGGCGACACTTGGGCATGACGACATTCACGATCGGCTTCACGAAAACCAGCGCGGAGGACTTCTTCGGGCGGCTGAACGCAGCAGGCGTGCAGAAGGTTATTGATGTGCGGCTTCAGAACACCTCGCAGCTGGCAGGGTTTGCGAAAGCGGTCGACCTGTCATTCTTTTTGGAGAAGGTCAGCGGAATCTCATACCACCATGCCCCTGAACTCGCGCCTGACGAAGAGCTGTTTGCCGACTATCGGAAGAAAAAGCTGCCATGGGATGTTTTCGAACCACGCTTCATGGACATTATGGCGGCGCGCAAGATTGAGGCCCGGTTCACGCCGGATGATCTGGAAGGTGCGTGCCTGCTCTGCAGCGAGGCCACGCCGCATCAATGCCACCGACGACTGGTTGTCGAGTACCTTGAAGAACGCTGGGGCCAGCCGCTTGAGGTCATCCACTTATAGGCAAATGCCAGCCGGAACGACGCGGCGGGAATGTCTCAGCAGAGGCGGTGCTTCTGGTCCATCCGCAGGGCGTCGAGGTCTTTTTCCCACTGTTCTTCACCGGGTGGCTGGTGAATTCCCAGGGTGGCCTTGTGATAGTCGAAATTGTCCTCACCCTCGACGGGTTCCCGGTCCCAGGAATCCTTGGTGACCAGCGCCGACCAGGTTCCAAGCCCGATACAGGCAGCCATTGCGACGAGAAGAATGATGACTTCGATGCTCATGGCGTTCTCCGGAAGAAGGCTGTTCGATGAATTGATTTAACCTATTTCTGGGCCGGTTGCCCGCAAAACGGAAATCAATTGCCCGAGAGCGATTGCACGACGATGCCCACAGCGTAGTATCGCGGCGATCAGTCAGTGGAGCCTTCCAAGTGAGTTCACCAACAATTACATCCCGTGCGGATGTCGCTGCGCGCATCGGGCAAGACGACCATTCTTTCGT
>JAURLR010000087.1 GCA_030831135.1 Alphaproteobacteria bacterium | reverse complement strand
GTTGCCGGTACAGGCCGGTTCGGTCGGCTCAAAGGATGCCATGAGCGTCACACTGGGCGGCGAACTACGCTTCAATGTGGGATTTGCCGATCAGGACGTCTCCGCCGGTCGTGGGCGTGGCTACGCCCTGAATGTGGACGAGTCCGAGGTCAAGATCGGCGCCAAGAACACCGCCGATAACGGTCTGACCTATGGCATCAGCATTGAGCTGAATGCCGGCGCTGCGGACAATTCGGCGGCCGATGAAGCCTTTGCCTTCATCGACAGCGACTGGGGCCGTGTCGAAATGGGCGACCAGGACGATGCCTCGGACCGCATGGCCGTCCACGCCTTTAACGTGCTGGTCGGCCGCGCCGGTGCGGATGGCGATCCAGCCGACTACATCAACTTCGGCAACCGCGGTATCTCCGCTCAGGGTTTCGACTCCACCAGTGACGACACCAAGCTGACCTATTTCTCGCCGCGCATCGGCGGCTTTCAGGTTGGCGCATCCCTGACCCCCGACTCGGGCGTGAACTCGGGCACGGCGGGCCTGCTTGACACCGACAATGACGGGGACTTCGAAAACGTCTTTGGCCTGGGTGCCAACTGGAAAGGCACGTTCGAAGAGGTCGAAATTCTTCTTGGTGTTGTTGGTGAGTTCGGTGACAGCGAAACAGCGACCGGTGCGGACACGGAAGGCGAGATCGAATCTCTCGGCATCGGTGCCAATGTGACCTTTGCCGGTTTCGGGTTCGGTGCCTTCTACGCGGATCTGGCTGAAAAGGGCCTGTCACAGGCACAGCGCACGGCCGGGCGTGATGCCGGGTCGTATTATGACCTTGGCGTCTCCTACAAGACCGGCCCCTGGGGCGTAAGCCTGGGCTACTTCTCCAGCACCGTGAGCAACGGTGCGGGTATTGCCGACAGCGATGTCGAAATCATCTCGCTGGATGCCGCCTATGACGTCGCGCCCGGCTGGGAGCTGACCGGCGCATTGCATGTCGGCGAAGCCGAGAACATGAACGGCACGGCAGTACCGGTGAAGAATGACGGGACGGCCCTGATCTTCACCAATATCTTCAAGTTCTAAGACAGCACCGTACGATTCAATTCAGAGTTCGGCGCGGCGCCCTTCGGGGCGCCGCGTGTGTTTCACAGTTGTTGCACGAAATTTAATCGGCATGCACACATAACAGGCAACCCATTCATATTATTGCGATATTTCTGCAACATCCCCGGAAAATAAAGTGTCGGTATTCCATATCGCAATTGCACACGGCTTGCCGAGGGCTAGGATGCGCCTCGTTCCTCTTACCAATAAATCATAAGCAAACACTCAACATAGTGGAGGACGCAAACGCCTGATTCGCTGCCCGGTAACGGGGATTTGGGCGAAACATGTGTCTAGGTATTTTCCACGCAATCCGCGTGATCCCACTTGTTGGAGGTTTATCCAAATGAACATGAAAAGTTTTCTGCTGAGCACGAGTGCGCTCGCGACAGCAGTTGTGATCGGTACGGCGGCGCAGGCTGGCTCGGTCGGATCCAAGGACGCCATGAGCGTCTCACTCGGCGGTGAATTGCGGTTCTATGCCGGCATGGTTGACCAGGACGTCTCCGCCGGTCGTGGCCGCGGTTACAGCCTGAACGTGGACGAAGCAGAAGTCTTCGTCGAAGCCTCGAACACGGCTGATAACGGCATCCTCTATGGCGTGTCCTTCGAACTCAACGCCGGTGCTGCAGACAATACGGCTGCCGATGAGGCCTATGCCTTCATCGACAGTGAAGTCTGGGGCCGCCTGGAACTGGGTGACAACGACGACGCCACGGACCGTATGTATGTCGAGAGCGATGACGCGCTGGTCGGCCGTCTGGGCCCTGACGGCGATGCTGCCGACTACTTCAACTTCGGCGGTGCCATCGGCGCCACCGGCAACTCGGTGACCGGCGACGCAACCAAGGCGATCTACTTCACCCCGCGCTTCGGCGGCTTCCAGGCCGGCGCATCGCTGACCCCGGACACCGGTATCGCGTCGGGCACCGGCGGACTTCTCGACACCGACAACGATGGTGACTTCGAGAACGTCGTTGGCCTTGGTGCCAACTGGGCAGGCAAGTATGACGAGGTCGGTATCGTCCTCAGCCTGACGGGTGAGTTCGGTGACAGCGAAACCGCCACGGGCGCGGAAGACGGTGATGTCGAAACCATTTCCGTCGGCGGCAAGATCGACTTCGCGGGCTTCGCACTCGGTGCCGGTTATGTGGACTTTGCCGAGCAGGGCCTGACTGCGGCGCAGACGAACGCGGGTGCGGATGCCGGCGCCTACTGGACCGTCGGTGGCTCCTACAAAACCGGCCCCTGGGGTGTCAGTGTTGCCTGGTTCGACAGCTCCCGCAGCAATGCCGGTGCGATCTCCGACACCGAGGTCAACATGCTGTCCTTCGATGCCGCCTATGACGTGGCACCGGGCTGGCAGCTCGCCGCAGCGCTTCACCTGATCGAAGCCGACAACATCAACGCCACCGCTGTTCCCGTGAACAACGAAGGCACCGTCTTCCTGATCAGCAACCAGTTCAACTTCTGATCTCGCAAGACAAGACCTGATTGAATGCGGCGTCCGCTCATCCGAGCGGGCGCCGTTTTCGTTCAGTCTTCCCCGAACCCGTCCTCGACCAGTTCGCAAAGCGCAGCCATCGCCGCCGCAGCCGCGACGCCGCTGGCCCGGATTTCGATCGTTGAACCCGGACCCGCCGCGAGCATCATCAAACCCATGATGGATGTTCCCGGCACCGCCGCGCCGTCCTTGTGAACCTCGATCTCGGCATCAAAACTTTCTGCCAGCCTGACAAAGCGCGCCGAGGCACGGGCGTGCAGCCCGCGCTTGTTCGTGATGGTCACGACCCGTGACAGAATGGCCGTTTCACCCAAAGCTCTTATTCGCCCTGATTTTCGAGAAGCGCAGAGGCAACGTTGATGTATTTGCGGCCTGCGTCCTGTGCGTCCAGAACGAGTTCGGCCAGGGGCATGTTTCCACGCGCGCGCGCCAGCCGGATCAGCATGGGAAGGTTCACCCCGGCGATCACTTCGACAGGGCTTCCTCCGCCCGATCCACCCATGATCGAAATCGCCAGGTTTGATGGCGTTCCCCCGAACATATCGGTCAGCACCACGACCCCCTCCGGGGATCCCACACGCGCAACGGCTTCGACGATATCATTGCGCCGGATTTCCATATCATCATCCGCACCAATGGAGATGGCTTCGGCATTTTCCTGCGGGCCCACCACATGCTCAAGCGCCGCCAGAAATTCATTGGCCAGGCGGCCGTGGGTTACAAGGACGAGACCGATCATGGGGTGCCTCCTGCTCTCTCGGTATCAAATGACAATTCGCGATGCCGTACATCAACCTTGGTGGCGCGCGCCGCAATCCAGTCGCGAAGTTTTTCGGCAACATAGACAGAGCGATGTTGTCCGCCGGTACAGCCAATGGCAATCGTGAGGTAGCTTTTGCCTTCCTCGTTGAAGCGGGGCAGCAGCAGCGCCAGCAGGTCGGTCAGGCGTTCGAAGAAGGTATCGAAATCCGGATCCGCGGCGATATAGGCACCGACATCGGCATCGCGACCTGTGCCCGATCGCAGCGCCGGGTCGTAGTGCGGATTGCGCAGGAATCGAACATCGATCACCAGATCCGCATCGCGCGGCACACCGTTGCGATAGGAAAACGAGGTCACAAGGACATTGGCTTCACCCACCGGCACGCCAACCAGCCGATCACGCAGGAGGCGGCCGAATTCATGGATATTGGTGTGGCTTGTGTCGATCACGATATCCGCACCATCACGTAACGGTGACAGCAAGCGCCGCTCGGCAGCAATCCCATCCGCCAGGGGCCGGTCGCTGGCCATGGGATGCACCCGCCGGGTTTCGGTATAGCGCCGTGCGATCACGTCATTGGCACAATCGAGAAACACCAGCTCAATCGGCGTCGATACACTGGCGCGCAAGGCTTCGATTTCCTGCGCGAAAGCTTCGGCGGCAAAGTCACGTGTCCGCACATCAACCCCGATGGCAAGCCCACGCCCGGCGGCGGGACCCTGCTGAATCAGGGTCGGCATCAGGCGGATCGGAAGGTTGTCGACGGCCTCACAGTTCATGTCCTCGAGCGCCTTGAGCGCCGTCGAGCGCCCGGCACCCGAAAGTCCGGTCACGACCAGAACCCGCCCGGCCAGCGACGATTTGGCTCCTGCACCGGTTGTGCCGGGTTTCATCTGCTCAGACATCATCAAACACCAGGTTGAAATTTCATCCAACTATACCGCGTCGCATGGCCTCGACGCCAAGACGAACCTCGATGGGCGCTGAAGATTCGAAGGGCGCAACCCGAAGCAGGGGCAGATCGTGTCCGGCCAGGACGACCGTCTCCAAAGACGGCATCCGGGGAACCTGCTCGGGCGAACACAGATCACACACCAGAACCAGCGGCGTGCGGTCCAGGTAAGGTCGCTCGATGATCCCGATGCCGCGCACTTCGATCTGACCTGCGAGCGTGGCGGGCGCGGACGCCAGAAGCAGACCCTCAGAGGCATCCAGTTCGGTCTGGTCATCGGCAACCAGCCGCGCGCCAGACTCCATGAGACGCAACGCCAGATCGGATTTTCCCGCACCTGACGGTCCGCGCAGCAGGACCGCGCACCAGCTCCCGGCATCGGGAAACGCGACCGTCGTTCCGTGTACACGAATCATTCTTGCTCCTGACAGCCGCATCTCGAATCAGCCAGATTTTGCCGGACTCCGGACCTCATGACCACGGCCTCGCGTACTCCCTCTTGCGCGCGGCTGTTTTGACGCATCGGAACAGGGACGCCAAGCGATGTCATGGTATACCTGCACCCAATCGCGACACCGTATCGGGTAAGGAATAACGCGAATCAGGAACAGGCTTCAGGGAGCGAACGGACCATGACTGAAAACAGAAAAACCCTCGGACTTGCGGTGATCGGCTGCGGCACCATTGGACGTATCCGGGCAGAGTTTGCACGGGACTATCCCGGTATCGGCTGGATCGGCCTGTGCGACGTGAAGGAAGACCTGCTGGACCGTCTGGCAGACGATGTCGATGCGGATTTCAAAACCGCTGATTTCGAGGAACTGATCGCGCGCCCCGAAGTGGATGCCGTCATCATCGCCACCGATGAAAACCATCATGGCGCGCCCACCATCGCGGCGGCCAATGCCGGACACGCGCTGTTCATTGAGAAACCGCTGGCGACCGATGCCCGGGAGTCACGTCAGGTGCTCGATGCCATCGAGGCCAACAAGGTGGACGCCGTGGTCGGCTATACCCAGCGCTTTCGCCGCCGTTTTCTGACGGTCAAGGAACGCCTTCAGACGGGCCAGATCGGTGAGGTCACAGGCGTCGTCACCCGCGCGCTGATGAACCGGATGGTGCCCATCGCCACCGTCCAGCGCACCAACCAGCGCCAGAACCTGACCCCCATGGTGGTCTCGGGCACCCATGCGCTCGACATGTGCATGTGGCTGATGGAAGGCAAGACGCCGGTCTCGGTCTATGCCCAGTCCAACGACAAGGCGCTCTCGCAATACGGCACCAAGGATTCGACCTTCGGCATCTTTACCATGGATGACGGCACGATGTTCTCCATGAACATTTCATGGGCTGCGCCCGTGGTCTGGCCGGGCGCTGTCTACGGGCTGGAAATCGGAATCATCGGCGACAAGGGCGTTATCGACATCGAGGACACCCATCGCGATCTGGTGATCGCCAGTGAAATCCCCCAGGGGGCAGGCTATGCGCCGGACGGATTCACGCCGGAGTTCCAGCGCCATGTCGACTTCATGACCAGCTACCCGCCCGGCGACATCTACAACGGCCAGCTCTGGGGCCCGATGCGCGAAGAGACCGTATCCTGGTACCAGCGCCTGTATACGGGCATGGACACCCCCCACGCCACGGCCCATGACGGCCATCGCAACCTGATCATGACCATGGCGATGGACCTGTCGGCCCGACGCAACGAACGCCTGGACATGCCCCTCAATCTCGACGCCTTCTACGAATAGCGCCGACCGCAAACAGGAAAATCCGACATGTCAGACACCTATCCCTGGGAACACATGCTTGAGCGGGCCCGCACCAACGGCCTGCTCGGCAAGCAATTGTTTGTCGTCGCGACCACCCCGGTCGCCGGCATGGAGCCCATTCAGGCCAATATCAAGGAGCATCTGGCCTATCAGCGCATGCTCGAGGATACCGGCGTGATGTTTGCCGCCGGTCCGGTCGCCGATGACGGCGGCGTCACGTGGTCTGGCGAAGGCATGGTGGTGGTGCGGGCGGATTCGCTCGAACAGGCCGAAGCCATCGCGGCAGCCGACCCGATGCACGCGGCAGGAGCACGCAGCTATCGGGTGCGCCCCTGGATCGTGAATGAAGGCACCCTGACGGTAAAGGTCGGCTTTGCATCGGGATCCCGGGAGGTTATCTGACCCCTGCTCATTGACGCCTTTGCGCCTGAGAACGTATTAAATCTGCCTTCCAGCGTGCCTTCGGATACGCGGCCAACCGGAGAGGCGAAACGGTTCATGGCGCAAAAAGCCAAAACCGGTAAGGCAAAAGCCAAGAAAGCGACCAAACCGCCACGCCTCATACGCGTGCCGGGAAAACCGCTTTATGCGCAGGTCGAAGAGGTCATCCGCCACCGCCTGATCGAGAATTACTGGAAGCCGGGCGAGGCCCTGCCAAGCGAATTTGAGCTGGCCGCCGAGCTTTCGGTCAGCCAGGGCACCGTGCGCAAGGCGCTGAACGACATGGTCGCGGAAAACCTGCTCGAGCGCCGTCAGGGACGTGGCACCTTCGTGTCGAAATACACCGAACGCCGCGCCCTGTTCCTGTACTTCAACCTCAAGAGTCGCGATGGCGACCAGAGCATGCCCAACAGCCATGTTCTGGCCTGTGAACAACGCCGCGCCACCGAGACCGAGCGCCACCGGCTGCAACTCGGCAAGGGCGATCATGTTTTTGCATTGCACCGTGTGCGCGAGCTGCGCAACCGTCCGGTAATCGTCGAACGATTGACCGTCCCCCGGGACTTGTTCCCGGGTCTGGGCGACGATCTGAAACTGCCGGAGAACCTCTATCGCTTCTACCAGGGCGAATACGGCATCACCGTCGCAAAAGCCTCGGAATCCGTCTCCGCCGTGGCGGCAGACGCGCTGGAAGCACAATTGCTCGGCATCATGCCCGATGCCCCCCTGCTGGAAATCGACCGGGTTGCCGTGACCATCAACGGCCGGCCCGTGGAGTGGCGTGTGAGCCGCTGCAACACCACCGATTACACATATGTTGCCGAACGCGGATAACCCCGCCGGCCTTGAAGGAGAAACATCATGACGAAACCCGCAATCGGGGTCATCGGTCTCGGCAATATGGGCCGGGGTATCGCAACCAATTTCGCCAAGGCCGGCCATACCACGGCCATCTGGGACATCAGCGAAGATGCCCGAAACAATCTTGCCGCACTCGATAATATCGAAGTCGCATCTCCCGGGGAGATGGCAGCCGCAGGAGCCATGATGGTTTACGTGGTTCCCGCCACGCCGGAGATCGAAGCCTCGTTTGAAGGACCAGACGGGGTACTGGCCCAGGCCGCACCGGGCACCGTGGTCTATGACCTGACCACCTCTTTCCCCGACGATACCAAGCGCCTTGCAGCACGCGCCACCAAAGCGGGCATCCAGTATCTCGACGCGGCCATGAGCGGCGGGGCCACCGGCGCGGATGCCGGAACCCTGACCCTGATGATCGGCGGCGACGAAGCCACCTTCGAGACCTGCCGGTCAAAGCTCGAAGCGATCGCGGACAACATGTACTTTCTCGGTGCCGTGGGGGCCGGGCACGCCATGAAGCTGATCCACAACATGGTCACCCATTCGATTTTCCTGACCACCTGTGAGGCGGGCCGGATGGCCGAGCGCGCGGGGCTGAAGCTTTCGGACATGATCGATGTCTTCAACACATCCAACGCACGATCCTATTCCAGCGAAGCGCGCTTCCCCCGGCATATCCTGTCGGAAACCTGGGATGCCCGCTCCCGGGTCTACAACCTCAACAAGGATCTGGGGATGGTCGTACGCATGGCCGAAGGCCTGGGCATGGATGCGCGCTACGCCAAGGAAACCAGCACCTTCCTGAACAAGGCCATCGAACGCGGCATGGCCGAAGACGACTACTCGCTGCTCTACAAGGTCTTCGACGACATCCGCGACGACGGGTAGCCGCACCACCTCCGAAACCCCAGAAATCGTTCGGAAAGCCGGGTGAGCGTTCGACCCGGAATGGTCGCAACATTGCGACTTGTCTTGCGCACAGCTTGTCCGTGCAGAGAACGCCCGAGACGTTCATAGTGCTGAAAGTCGATGGAACCATCGGACAAGCGTTGAATATTCGTGGTTTCGGTCATGGCCTGCTTCCTCTTTGAGTGACAGGTTCAGACTAGGTCAGGCAAATGGGGGCTGCTTGAAGGTTTCCTTGATTTAGTCTTGAGATTTTCTGGTTTTTCCGGGTGGAGCATTAGACCGATGACACACAAATTCGGGGCCTACACACTTGATCCTGATCGTTTCGAACTCACCCGCAATGGTGATGTTGTTCCAACGGAACCGCAGGTATTCGCGCTGCTGGAATTTCTGATCGAAAATCGTGATCGTGTGGTTTCGAAAGATGACGTGATCGAAGCTATATGGGACGGTCGAATCGTCTCCGATGCGACTCTCAGTAGCCGCATCAGCGCCGCACGCCACGCTGTTGGTGACTCTGGTTCCAAACAAGGCGTAATCCGAACTGTGTCGCGACGCGGGTTCCAGTTTATCGCACGGATCGATGACACCGTCGCGCCCTCGACGGATGTTCCCAAACCAGACATCCCATCACCCCAAGTACGATATTGCACGACACCAGACGGTATTGACCTGCCGTTCTCCACCTCTGGTCAGGGCCCCACACTTATCAAGGTCGCCAACTGGCTGAACCACCTCGAACATGACTGGACCAGCCCTGTCTGGAGACCCCTGTTTCAAGCACTCTCGGTAAAACACAGCCTTTTGCGATACGATTCACGTGGAGTTGGACTTGCGAACTGGGATGTCGGTGACATCAGTTTCAAGGACTTCGTAACGGATCTGGAAACCGTCATCGAAGCAAGCAATCAGGAATCCTTTGCATTGCTCGGCATCTCTCAGGGTGCCGCCATCGCGATCGACTATACGGTCCGCAATCCCGATCGCGTCACCCACCTGATACTTTGGGGCGGGTTTGCACGCGGGCGGCGCATGCGCGGGAACGATGAAAACCGCGCCGAAAGTGAAGCGTTCTTAACCTTGATGCGTCAGGGCTGGGGCAAGGAGAATTCGCCGTTCCGCGACATGTTTGCCTCAATGTACCTGCCGGAGGCCACGGACGAACAGATCAGTTGGTGGACCGATATCCAGCGAACGGGCACATCACCGGATAATGCTGTACGCCTACGCGAAACGATCGATGGGATTGACGTCTCACATCACCTCAAGCACGTACAGGTGCCAACACTGATCATTCACTCTGAACATGATATGGTGGCGCCTGTCAGCGAAGCTAGGTTCATGGCTGCCCGCGTCCCAAATTCCCACTTCGTTTCACTCGATAGCACCAATCACCTGGTCATGAATCAGGAAGACGCTTGGCAGCGAGCCATTCAGGAGATGCAGGCTTTTCTGCAGCACTAGTTGCAGAAAATCGCAACGAAGCGCATCGTTGGGTCAGTCCAGAAGCCTAAGAAACCGGTCGGGTCAACCCTCGAATGCCGAGCGCGTACAGGGCACGAAGGGC
>JAURLR010000086.1 GCA_030831135.1 Alphaproteobacteria bacterium | reverse complement strand
GTCAGGCGATGGTGTTCCAGCGCCCGGTGATGCTGCGCCGGACGGCCATCGGCAACATCACGCACACCTTGAAAATCCGCGATGTGCCCCGCAAGCAACGCCGCGAACGCGCCGAAGCGGCCCTCGCGCTGGCCGGGCTGTCCCATCTGGCCAACCGCCCGGCCCGGCTGATGTCGGGGGGTGAGCAGCAACGCCTCGCGCTCGCGCGTGCCTGGGTGACCGAACCCGAGGTGCTGTTCCTCGATGAACCCACCGCCAGCCTCGATCCCGCCGCCACCCGCGCGGTGGAATCCCTGGTTGAGGGGTTTCATGCCGCGGGCACCAAGATCATCATGGCCACCCATGATCTGGGCCAGGCCCGCCGCCTCGCCGACGAGATCGTGTTCCTGCACAAGGGCCGCCTGATGGAATTCGCACCGGCAGACGCGTTTTTCGACACACCGCAAACCGACGAGGCAAGCGCCTTCGTGAGGGGAGAACTGCTTTGGTAACGCGTCTGCTTCGGATTCTGGTTCTCGCAGTGCTGCCCTCGCTGGCTGCCACAGGTCTGGCGCAGGCACAGGGCCCCATCACGCTGGCTTCCACCACCTCGACGGAAAACTCCGGCCTGCTCGGCGATATCCTGCCGCGCTTTACCGCAGAAACCGGCATCCCCGTCCGGGTTGTGGCGGTCGGCACGGGCGCTGCCCTCAATCTGGGCCGTCAGGGGGATGCCGATGTGCTGCTGGTCCATGCGCGTGCCGATGAGGATGCGTTTGTGGCCGACGGTCATGGTGCCTATCGCCGCGACGTCATGTTCAATGATTTCGTGATCGTCGGGCCGCGCGACGATCCGGCAGGGATTTCCGGGATGACAGACGCGTCCCGCGCGCTGGCGCAGATCGCGGCAAGCGGATCCATCTTCATCTCCCGCGGCGATGACAGCGGTACCCACAAGGCCGAACGCCGTCTTTGGGCCAGAACCGATGTGGACCCGGGATTGGCCTCGGGCGGCTGGTACAAGGAATCAGGCTCGGGCATGGGGGCGACCCTCAACACCGCAGCGGGGCTGGGGGCCTATACCCTGACCGACCGGGGCACCTGGCTGAGTTTCCGCAACCGGGGCAATCTCGACATCCTGCTCGAAGGCGACCCGCCGCTGTTCAACCCTTACGGCGTGTTGCTGGTGAACCCGGCGCGGCACCCGCATATCCGCGCGCAGGAGGCCGAACAACTCATCGACTGGCTGACCGGACCGCGCGGACAGGCCGCGATTGCCGCCTTCCGCGTGAACGGCCAGCAGCTGTTTTTCCCCAATGCCAGCCCGAACTAGACAATAGCCACTGGCGATTGACGCCTGCAGCGGGGATCGTCACCCTGTCGCTCCGGTTCATCAGGCAGGGTTGCCATGTTGCGCGTCACTTCAACACTGATACTGGCGTTGTCGCTGTGGGTTGCATTCCTGCCCGCACCCCAGGCCGGAGCGCAGTCCCCCGACCGGACTCCACCCAAGATCGGCATTACCGCGATCACCTTCAGTGCCGAAATCCAGGCCGTTGTCGACGGCCTGCGCGACCGGCTGGCCGAACGCAATTTCCGACCGGGCCAGCCCATCGAGTTCCTGATCCGGGACAGCACTGCCGATACGGCGCGCGCGGCCGAGGTGGTGCGCGAATTCACCGGGCAGAATGTCCGCGCGATCGTCGCAATCACAAGCCCGTCCATCGAGGCTGCGCTGAAGAACCGGACCCGTATTCCCATCATCGGCGCGGGTGTGTCGATGCAACAGGCCCTGCAGATCGGCAAGGACCATCGCCGACGCGCCGTGACCGGCATCGCCGAGAGCGACACAAAGGACGACCAGCTGTCCCTGATCCGCTTGCTGGCACCCGAAATCCGGGCCGTCGCCGTTCCCGTGGACCCCGAACGCGGCAGCATCTCAACCCAGCTTCAGGACATGGTTGCCGCCGCCCGGAGTTTCGACCTGACAGTCATCCCGATCCCGGTCTCGATCCGCCGCAACGCCGTGGGCGAGGAGCTTGGGACGATCGAACCGGAGACAACCGTCATGCTGCTCGACCGCCAGCTTCTGCCTGGCGCCCCGGTCGAGGCGCTGGTCGCCGCCGCGCGTCAGCAGAAATTGCGGCTGTTTGCCAGCGAGGAAGACAGCGTGGTGCGCGGTGCACTCGCCGCCATGGTGATCGAACCCTACGGGATCGGGCAGCAGCTCGGCGATCTGGTCGCCAATATTCTCGAAGACCCCTCGGCAGCGCGGGTGCCCTTCGAACGTGCGCGGGCCTCCCACCTGATCCTCAATGAAGAGGCCAAGGCTGTGCTCAATATCGACATCATCGAAACGGCGCTAGCCGAACAACGGCGCTCGGTCATCGACTGGGCCGAGGATGCCGGACCGCGCCCCCGGATCAAGCCCGCAATCCCCGACGCCCCTGCCCCACTGGGCGTGGTGCGCGGCATTACGGTGCCGACACCCCGTTCCAAACCACCGCGCCAGTAGACGACACATCGTACCCGCCAAGTTCACCGGCCCGGATTTCGAATGCCGGGCTGCGCGCAAAGGCCAGCAAGGCCTGAACCGGCGGCTCAAAGAACTCACGACGTCGCACGATCAGGTCGAAGCGTTCTTCGTGGAGCGGCATGAAATCGAGCCGGAACATGGAGGCCGCCGCACCGATGGCCAGCCCGGCATCGGCTTTGCCATCGACGATCATGGCCCCCAGATCGGCCTCGGTCCGCGCAATGCCCTCAGCATAGACGAGCGCCTCAGGGTCGCACCCTTCCTCCGCAAGCAGCTGCTCGAGAAGCAGGCGGCTCCCCGCACCCTCCTGCCGGCGGACAACACGGGGACCACGAGCCAGATCCGCGATGATTCTGATCCCGAGCGGATTTCCCGGCGCAACCACCAGCCCCTGCTGGCGCCTCGCCCAGGCAATCACCACCACATCACTGCCGGCAAGGATCCGCTCAACCCACGGAATATTGTAGGTTCCGGTCTCGGCATCACGCATATGCGCGCCGCACAACGCTGCGGCACCATCGGCGACGCGCTGCAGGCCATCCAGGCTGCCGCCGGACAGGAAGGCCAGCGCCGATCCGCTCTCGCGGATGGCCCAGTCGAGCAGCGGATCATGACTGCCCGCGATCACCGGCGGAACCGGCTTTGCCGCCACCCCGCCGCCCTGGACACTCTGGAGGACCCAGCGATCGATCAATGCCTTGGGAAACAGCCATTTTCCCGAAACCCGGGCACAGGGGATCGCATCCTGGCGGATCAGGTCATATATCTTGCGTTCCTTGACCCGCAGATAATCCGCGACCTCCCGGGTCGTCATCATTTCTGGCACGGATCATGCCTCCATACCGTTGTGCCGCTCGCCCTGTTTTTTTGACGTGTGGCGCGCAAAAACCTGCATGAGTATGTCGGTATTCACCAAAAAGGGCCAAAGGTTCTGCAGCGCCCCTACATTCCGTTCGCAAAACGTACTACATAAGTGCCCATGAACACTGAGACCTCACAAATTGCGACAACCCTGGTTGATCCGTTTGAACGGCAGATCAACTATCTACGTGTCTCCGTCACGGATCGCTGCGATCTTCGCTGCGTCTACTGCATGGCCGAAGACATGACCTTCCTGCCCAAATCCGAGGTGCTTTCCCTCGAAGAACTCGACCGGATGTGCAGCACATTCGTTGAGATGGGCGTGCGCAAACTGCGTCTGACCGGCGGCGAGCCTCTCGTACGCAAGAACATCATGTGGCTGATCCGGCGTCTGGGGCGCCATCTGGATTCCGGCGCGCTCGATGAGTTGACGCTGACCTCCAACGGGACCCAGCTTGCGCGCTATGCCGACGAGCTGGCCGATGCCGGGATCAAGCGGATCAATATTTCCCTCGACACGCTGGACCCGTCCAAGTTCAAGGCCATCACCCGATGGGGTGATCTCGACAAGGTTCTCGACGGCATTGCCACCGCGCGTGCGGCAGGCCTTGCCATCAAGATCAACACCGTCGCCCTGCGCGGTGTGAATGATGACGAATTCGACCGCCTGCTCAACTGGTGTGGCGAATGCGGGTTCGACCTGACCTTCATCGAGGTGATGCCACTGGGCGAGATCGGCGAACAGCGCCTTGACCAGTATCTGCCCCTGTCGATGGTTCGTGGCGATCTGGCCAAGCGCTGGACCCTGACCGAATCCGATCACGCAACCGGCGGGCCGGCACGCTATTTTGATATCGCGGAAACCGGCCAGCGGATCGGGTTCATCACGCCGCTCACCCATAATTTCTGCGAAGCCTGCAACCGGGTGCGCCTGACCTGCACCGGCACGCTTTTCATGTGCCTGGGTCAGGAGGACGCGGCGGATCTGCGCGCGCCGCTGCGTGCGAGCGAGGATAACGGCCCGTTGACTGATGCCATTCACGAGGCGATCGGGCGCAAGCCCAAGGGCCATGACTTCATCATCGACCGTCGCCAGAACGCACCCGCCGTGGGCCGTCACATGAGTGTGACGGGCGGCTAAGGAGTCAACGGGACCGCGATGTATTTCTCTGCCGGAACATCGGGGGTCGTTCACGTGGTCATCGTGGCGGCATCGCTCTTCACGCTGCCGGCCATCGAACTGGCGTTTGGCGACCGCTTCGGCAAGGGCCCGGCGCAGGATGTGCTGACCTATGGCGAGGCCAGTGATTTCCAGAGCAAGTTCACCAGCGGCGCGCTGACTCGCAGATCCGACGAAGCCGAGGACAAGAAAACCACCTCCGGTCTCGACACCGACAACACAGTCGATACCGATACCAGCGGCGAATTCGGCTTTGACGAAGTTGGCGATGCCGACCAGACCGATACCCGCTTCGGCAGCCCCAACGAAGCCCCGAAGACCGATGTACCGGTCGGCGGCGCGGGACAGGGTTCTGACCCGGTCCTCGAAGCTGCGGCAGAGGGAACGCTCGAAGATCAGGGCGATACCGGGGAAGCTGATGAACCCGGTGAAGCCACCCGCGAGATCGTAATTTTCGTCAATCTGCGCCCCGAACCCCGGCCCGATCAGGATATCACCGAAGCCGACCCGGCACGCGAGAAGGGCAACAGCGATATCCCGGCGCCCGTTGCCTCGAAAACCGATGGCGAGCTCCCACCCGAAGTTGCGGCACTGGCACCCGAAGATGCACTTCCTGCAAAGGACGAACCACGCAGCGGCGATCCCCTTGGCCTTGAAGACGGCGAAACCGATGCAGGACGAAAGAGCGAGACCGAGGCCAACCGGGCCGTCGCGCCAAATCAGGGGGACCCATCCCCGCCAGGCACCGCGGCAGCCTTGCAAACCGATATCCCCGGTATCAGCCCGGATGAATTGCCCATCGCAGATGAAGCCTCACTGGCGTCGGTTCAGACAACAACAGCGATCACGCCTGAAGATCAGGAATCCGGCGGCCGGCTGCGTGTTGACGAGAGCACGACCATTGAATCCGCAATCGGGCAGCCCGGGCTACCCGATCAGGACAATGACCTAACCGCCGAACTGCCTTTGCCGGACGACCTTGAGCCCCGGCCCGAGATCGAGATCACCGCGCCCGCCAAGACCATTGACGGACTCAGAACCCGGGCCGATCGACGTGACGATGCCGATGAACTGCTCGAACCCGAGGAACGCGGTCGAGCCCTGTCCCGGATTGGCGGACTGGCGAGCGGTCTGAAGGAAGACGTCGATACAGAACGCGGCCCCAACAACCCGGATGCACAGAACTTCGTGCAGGTCGCCGAAGGCAACCTGAACGCGAGCGAGACTGTTTCACAAGATTCCGAGTTTCGCTAAGGCTCGCGTGAAGACGGCGTTCAGGATGCCGCGCAACCCGAAACCCAGAGCATTCCCGGTACACAGGTCGCAGCCCTCGAAGACGGACAACAATTCCGCGCGCCGGACGCAGGGCCGCGCGATCAATCAGCGCGCCTGCGGGGCGAACTCGATCCGCTCGCAAGGATCATTGCCCTGATCGCGGGAAACAACGAAACCCTCGCACGTGCGCTGACCAATCCCCAGCCTCTGGGAACGATTGGCGGGAACCCGGATCTGGGCGAGCTCAAGACAAACGACATTCTGGAAAAAGCCTCCGAAGCCGGCCTCGCCCAGGCGCAGACGGCGCTTGCCAAGCGCTATCTCCTCGGTCTGCTCGACGGCGCCGACCCCAAGGAACTAGTCGAGATGCTCCGCAACGCCGCCGAGCGCGGGGATGAAGAAGCCCAGCTGATGCTCGGTGCGCTGCTCGCCGATGGGCGGATCGTGCCCAAGGATCTGGTGCAAGCCCATGTCTTCTTCGATCTCGCCGCCAAACAGGGCAGCGAGGAAGCCAATGAAATGATCCCGATCCTCGAGCGCCAGATGACCCCATACGAAGTGGTCGATTCCCGCCGGCTCGCGCGCGAATACCGACGATTGCTCGACGCGACGGCCCAGCCGCGCTCGCGCGGTTCGGGCGGCGACGGATTGCGCGATCAGCTGCTCGATGCCGCCGCCGCGGGCAACACCGCAAAAATCGCGGAACTGCTTTCGCGCGGAGCCGATCTGGAAGGCAACGACACGGCAGGACGAACCGCTGTCATCAATGCCGCATGGCGCGGTGAGCAGGAGGTCGTGGACCTGCTGGTCGAGCTTGATGCGGATCTGAACGTGGCCGATTACGAAGGCCGGACAGCGGTGTCATGGGCGGCCAGCAATGGCCATACAGATATCGTCCGCCGCCTGCTGGAGAACGGCGCCCGCCCCGCGATTGCCGACAATGAAGGGCTGACCCCCTTGATGCGTGCCGCCTGGAACGGGCATCAGGATGTCGTGCGATTGCTGATCGATGCCGGTACCCCGCTTTCGGAAACCGATGAGGTCGGGAAATCGGCCCTCGACTATGCCATCGAGGGCGGGCATCGCGACATCGCGCGAGTGCTGCGGGCGATGGGTGCCTAGCGCATGCTCTAACGAACTGTCGCCGCACGCAGCTCAATGCGATGCGCGAAGGTTTCGCCATCGGTGAAAGTGATCTGTTCAAAACCCAGCAAATGCGCCAGATCGAAGAAGGTGTAGTGATCGGCATTGGGGTGTTCGCGAAACAGCCGCGTGTTGCGCGCAAGAGCCGTCATCATCGCAAACAATGCCCGCGCACGGTAAAGCGTGTTGTAGGAGTTGGCATGCAGCGCGGTGATAATCAGTTTTTCGGCCTCCACACCCTTGGCAAAAATCGCGAATTGCGGCGGATAGGGGTTCTGCAGCATCTCGTTGGTCATCACCGTCACGAATCCGATGCGGCGTGTGCGGTCGCTGCCCGGCAGAATCGGGACGCGCGCCTCATAAACCTCAGATGTTTCGGGCTCGGGATAGTATTAGCCAGCATGGCGGTCTTCCGACGTTATCTGCGCCCAGGCCGCCCCATACCACGAGCTGCCCAGCACCATCACAATCACAGCCAACCGATTTCCGAACTTCAACATCTTCCCCGCCTCTCACGCGCCACTCGCATCTCGTCAGCACACGCGCACACTCTGCGCCTGAATTGTGCCATATCGCCCGACATCCAAGGAGACCGCAACCAATGATCGTGCCGAACCTGATGGTGACCGAAATGAACCGTTCGATCACATTCTACCGAGAGGTGATCGGCATGACGGTCACAATGATGATGTCGGCGGATCGCGACATGCTGGAATCGGGCCAGGAGAGCCAGGCCGTGTTTGCACTTCTGGTATGTGAGTCCGGTCAGTTGATGCTCCAGACCAACGCAAGCCTCGCCGACGAGCTTTCGGTGTTCCAACCCGACCAGCGCCCCATACCTGCAGGAACCGTGTATTTCCGCGGCATGGATCCGGGTGCCGTGCAGGAACGGGCAGACGAAGGCCGGATTCTCAAGGGGCCGCTGGTGCAGTGGTACGGCATGAAAGAGGTTTATCTGCAGGACCCGGACGGCCATGTCATCTGCATCGGCACACCCGACGGCCCGGCACCGGATTGAACGCCGGGGAATGGGCTTCTTGGAACCAGATTGGTTCAAAGGCCTGTCCGTGCGATAAACAGGGTTATCCCGGCATCCGATGCCGTCCCTGCCCTGCGAGCGATAACGTGGCCGCAACGAAAACATCTTCCCCCTTCGCCACCGGCAAGGTGAATATTGCCTTCGTGGCCGCCGAGTTCGACGCGGCTCAGGATGCACTCAAGGACCTTCGTGCGCGCTACAGCAATGTGGCGCCTGAAGACGCCGATGTCATTGTGGCGCTGGGTGGCGACGGCTTTGTTCTGCAGGCCTTGCGGCGCTTCGTCGACAGCAAGAAACCCGTCTTCGGTCTCAATCGCGGATCGGTCGGGTTCCTGATGAACGACTACAGCAATGAGGGCCTCGATCTGCGGCTCTCGAAAGCTCAGGCTGTGACGCTGTATCCACTGCAGATGATCGCCCGGACGAGCGATGGCAAAATCCACGATTCTCTCGCCATCAACGAAGTCTCTCTTCTGCGCCAGACATATCAGGCTGCCAAGCTGGAGATTGTCATCGATGGCGTCACCCGCATGGAAGAGCTGATCTGCGACGGGGCGCTCGTCTCAACTCCGGCGGGCAGCACGGCCTATAACCTCTCGGCCCATGGACCGATCATTCCGCTGAGCGCCGAAATTCTGGCGCTGACCCCGATCAGTGCCTTCCGCCCCCGCCGCTGGCGCGGTGCTTTGCTTCCCCACGATGCGGACGTTGTGTTCCGGATTCACGACACCGGGAAACGCCCGGTGAGCGCCACGGCGGACGATTTCGAGGTGCGTGATGTGGTCGAGGTCACGATCCGCGAGGATCGTGCGCGCAGTTTCCAGCTTCTGTTCGACCCCGAAACCAATCTCGAAGAGCGGATTCTGAAAGAACAATTCACCCCGTGATTGCAACGCAGAAGGATGGCGCTCCGCCATCTGCTTCCGACATCGTGAAACTGACCCCGCCCGATATTGCCCCCTACCGGGAGGGCAATACAGGCATTCCCTTTGTCACAACCTTCACCAGCGCCACGCCCGGGCCCCATGTGATGCTGTGTGCGCTGATGCATGGCAACGAGATCAGCGGCGCGCTCGCACTCGATCATGTCTTTCGTCATGAGATCCGCCCCCAGCGCGGAGAGTTGAGCCTGGTTTTTGCCAATGTGGCCGCTTTCGGCCTTTTCGACAGGCGAGACCCCTATGCCTCACGCTTTGTCGATGAGGACATGAACCGGCTCTGGGACCCCGAGATGCTTTCCCGGGACATCCGGAGCGTTGAACGCATGCGCGTTCAGGCCCTGCGACCACTTGTGGACCGCGTCGATCATTTGCTCGACCTGCATTCCATGCTGGCTGGCATCCAGCCGCTTCTGCTCTGTGGCCCCAGCGAGAAGGGCCGTGCCCTCGCACGCAGCCTCGGCAGCGCGGCGACCATTGTCTCTGACCCGGGGCATGCGGATGGCACCCGCCTGCGCGACTACGGGCGCTTCAATACACCCGGTGCCCCGCAGACCGCGCTGCTGGCCGAATGCGGGGGGCACTGGCAGTGCGCCACCGCACAGACCGCCATCGATACGACCTACCGGTTTCTGCGCGCGACGGGAACAATCGCGGCTGAAACCGCCGCACCCCATATCGGGTTCGCCAGCCCGCCTGATCGCTGGGTCAAGGTGATGGACCGCTTCATTCCACAAACCGATACAGCGACCTTTGCCCAGCCTTTCACCGGGCTGGAAACCATCCCGGCAGCCGGCACCATCTTCGCAAGGGACGGCAACCGCGACATCCGCACGCCGTTCGATAACTGCGTGATGGTGATGCCCGCCCGGCGTCTGACACGCGGGAAGACCGCCGTCCGCCTCGGTCAGTGGCAGACATTCACCGGACCGGCCGATGCCTGAGAACTTCTCAAAAGCCGCGCGCTCACCGGTCCGTCATCTGACACGGGCCGACCTCTTCCTCTTCCTTCGCACGATTGCCATCGGGGTTGTTGGCGGCGGTATCTTTACCGTCCTCAACATGCCGCTTCCCTGGATGATGGGCGCGATGGTGGCGACAGGTTCCATGACCCTTGCCAAGGTCGAGATGGCGATGGACACACGCCTGCGGACCCTGATGATCCTCGTGTTGGGTGTCCTTCTGGGAAGCGCGTTCTCGCCGGAAATCCTCGACCGGATCGCGCTCTGGCCGGTCACACTCACCGCGCTTGTGGCTTACGTTTTCGTCAGCACGATCATTGCCCGGCTTTTCTTCCGCTTCGTTGCCGGATTTGATCGCAAGACTGCGTTCTTTGCCGGCGTGCCCGGCGGCCTCAACGAGATGGTCATTCTCAGTCAGGCTGCGGGTGGCGACGACCGGCTGGTCAGCGTCATGCACTCCACACGCATCTTCCTGGTTGTCATGACCCTGCCGATCATGTTCCGGGTGATCGAGGATTTTGACCCCGCCATGCGGACATTCGGGGCCAGCGAAGGCGGGCTGGATGTCATGGATGTGGTGTTTCTCGCTGCCAGTGCGGTCGTTGGATATTCCCTCGCGCGCCTGATCCGTATTCCGGCCCCCCACCTCACTGGTCCGATGATCGTGAGCGCGACCGTTCACCTGACCGGGCTGACATCGGCTGCCCCGCCCGTTGTGCTGATCGCCGCGGCGCAGGTGATACTGGGCTCGGCTGTCGGCGCCCGATTCGCAGGGCTGACCTTCCGCGATCTGGGCCGGATCCTGCGGCTTGGCGGCACCTCCACGGTAATCCTGCTGACGATATCCGCGATCTTCGCCCTCACCCTTGAAGCCATCACGGATATTCCCTTCGAATCCCTGATTCTGGCGTTTTCACCCGGCGGGCTGACAGAAATGAGCCTCGTGGCACTTGCCCTTGAAATCGATACTGCTTTTGTGGCGACCCATCACATCGCGCGCATCAGCGTGGTCGTGATCGCGGTGCCGTTCCTGTTCAAGCTTCTCGACCGCGGCGCATCCAAGGACGACGATCTCTAGCCGGACGGCTCTGAGAATCGTATGGTCGGGGCAACCGAACGAAACCCATGACAGTGACAGGGATTGAGACATGATCGTCGAACAGGTCTGGACCGGAAATTCCGGCCGCAACTTCTTCTATATCGTCGCCTGCCCGGACTCTGGCGAGGCCATCGCAATTGATCCGATTGATCCGGCGCTTTGCCTCTCCACGGCAAAGAAAAACAACTGGGACATCACCTGGGTGATGAACACCCACGAACATGCTGACCACATTGCGGGCAATGATGATGTGATCGCGGCAACCGGTGCAAAACTGATGGGTCCCTACAATGCGGGCAGCGCCATCCCCGGGATCGACAAGGGCCTGCGTCAGGGTGACGTGGTCAAGCTCGGCAGAGCGGTGGAGCTGGAGGTGATCGAAACCCCGGGCCACACGCCTATTCACATTTCCATGCTGGGTCGGGGCGATGAACCGCATCTGCTGTGCGGCGATACGATCTTCAACGCCGGAGTCGGCCATTGCTACAGCGGCGACCCGAACGTGCTTTATGCAACCTTCCGCGACAAGATTGCGAAGCTCTCCGATGCCACCCGCATCTATCCCGGCCATGACTACATCGCGAACAATTTGAAATTCACGCTGGATCGCGAGCCGGACAACGCTGACGCCAAGGCTTTGCTTGCCGAGGTCGAGGGCCAGGACCCGGCCCATGCGCTGGTGACCACCCTGGGACAGGAGCGCAAGGTGAACACCTTCATGCGCCTCGACAACCCGAGCGTGATCGCGGGCGTGAAGGAAAAGTTCCCTAACTTGCCCGACACACCCAGCGAAGAAGATGTCTTCCTGAGCCTGCGCAAGCTGCGCAACGACTGGTAGCCGTCCGGCAGAATCGCGCTAGACGAGCGATCGCAAAATCATCGTGGCACCCAGGGCCGCGAGTCCGAAGAAGACCCAACGCTGGAAAACAGCGACCGGAAGCCGTCTGCGCACGATCTGGCCCACCGACATCCCTGCGATAGCGGCCGCCAGCGCGACCAGGACTGCGGGCCATAATGTCGTGGCGACGCTCCCGTTCAGGCCGAATCCCAGCGCCAGCGCAGACGAGGCAAACAGGGCCACGAACCCGAGCGCCTGAATGAGTTCATCCTTCTCCATATTCGTGGCCTGCAGATAGGGCGCACCGGGCAGGACGAAGATCGCCGTTGCCCCATTGATCAAACCCGTCATCAGCCCCATCGCAGGACTGATGACAATCTCGGACTTTCTCGGCACACGAAACCGCACACCGGAAAGACCGAGCACGGCATAGGCGAGAAGAATCCCCCCGATCGGCAACGCCGCCAGCCCGGGATTGGCGCCGGTGATGATACCGGCGGTCAGGAGTGTTCCCAGAAAGACACCAACGAACATCGGCCAGAAGCGGCGAAGCACAACCAGCGTGTAAGGTCCGGCGAAGGCCTGCCAGACATTCGTCAGGAAGGTCGGAACGATCAGGATCGCCGCCGCCATATCGGGCACAATCAAAGCGCTGAGCAACCCCATGGAAATGCTGGGCAGCCCGAACCCTATGACGCCCTTCACGAACCCGGCCACCATGAAAACGACGGCCACCACCGCCAGGCCTGCAAGGTCCAGTTCCATCGGCGTATCGGCTCAGAGGGCCTTCAACCAGCTGGCGATAGCCTGCCCGATCTCGTCGGGTGAATCTTCCTGGATGAAGTGCAGACCCTTGACCGTGACTTCGCGCTGGTGGGGCCAGCTCCGGCAGTAGTCCCGCTGCGCGCCGGTCAGGATGATGCCGGGATCGGCGTCGATGAAGAGTTTCGGTAGGTCAGCTGTTTCCAGCCATGCCGCATAATCGGTGATGATCCGCACCACATCATCGGGTTCACCATCGAGCGGAATGTTGCGCGGCCAGGTCAGTGTCGGCCGCCGATCCTCACCCGATGCGCGGAACGGGCGGCGATACTCCGCCATTTCCGGCTCTGTCAGTTGGCGTATGATCGAGGCCGGCAGAATTTTCTCGATGAAGAAGTTCTTTTCCAGAACCATCTCCTCGCCCGCCGGTGATCGCATCGCCTGAAACGGCGGTGTCGCCGCATCGGGCCATTCGGACCAGGACAGTGGCCGGACCAGCGCCTCCATATAGGCAATGCCCCGGACCGCATCACGGTGCATGTTCGCCCAATGGAAGCCCAATGCGCTGCCCCAGTCATGGATGACGAGGGTCACATTGCGATGCACCCCGATCTGATCGAGCAGCTTGAACAGAAAATCGGCGTGCTCGACAAAGCCGTAACGGCCCGGGCCGCTGTCGAGCAGTTTGTCGGAATCCCCCATTCCGATAAGGTCCGGGGCAATGCACCGGCCCATCTCACGCAGATGGGGCATGATGTTGCGCCAGAGATAGCTCGACGTCGGATTGCCGTGCAAAAACAGAATGGGATCGCCCTCGGGGTCCCCCATCTCCGCATAAGCCATCCGGCGACCGTTTACGGTCTCGAACTTCTTGTCCGTCCAGCTCATGCCTGCTCTCCCTGCAACAGGGTCAGGGGATCATCACCGTGGAGCCGGTCGTCCTGCGGGCCTCGATATCCTTGTGCGCCTGCGCGGCATCCTTGAGCTTGTAACGCTGGTTGACGCTGATCTTGACGTCACCGGTTTTGATCGCCTTGAACAGGTCACGCGCACGCGCCATAGTTTCCCGGCGTGAGGTTGTGTAGTTCACCAGCGCACAGCGCGCGAGATAGGGCGAACCCAGCCCGCCGGTCGCCGCGATATCCGTTTTCGGCGGCTTGCCCGAGGCGCTGCCGAAACTGATGACGGAACCGCGCAGTCGGACACTGGCGAGGGACTCTTCCCAGGTGTCCTTGCCGACCGAATCGTAGATGCAGTGCGCGCCTTCGCCATTGGTCAGGTCACGCACCTGCTTGGCGAATTTCGGCTTGCTGCGCTTGACCACGATAGGATGGTGGCAGCCATTCTTTTTCGCAATCTTCGCCTTTTCTTCGGAACTCACGATCCCGATCACCGTGGCCCCAATCGCATTGGCCCACTGGCACATGATCAGGCCGACACCGCCTGCAGCCGCATGAACGACAATCGTGTCGCCTTTTTTCACGCGATAGGAATCCCGCAGCAGGTACTGCGCGGTGATTCCCTTGAGCAGGGCGGCGGCCGCCGTGCGGTCATCAATGAAGTCCGGGATCGGGATCAGGCTTGCCACCGGTGCGACGCGGCGCTGGGAATAGCCATCGAGCGCCATGCCTCCGATATAGCCAACCCGGTCGCCGATTTTCACGCCCCGCGCGCCCGGACCCACAGCCTCGACCACACCAACGGCCTCGTTGCCGATGCCGCTGGGCAGCTTGATCGGGTACAGGCCGGTGCGCCGATAGGTATCGGCAAGGTTGAGGCCAACGGCGGTGTGCTTGATCAGCACTTCCCCCTTGCCCGGTTCGGGAACATCAACCGTCTCCCATTTCAGGACACTGGGTCCGCCATTCTTGTAAAGCCGAAATGCCTTGGTTTTCATTGTGTTCTCCCTGACTGATTAGGTCTGCGCGCTGTTGCTAGGACGCGCGCTGATAAAGCTGAACGAGGTTCCCATCCGGGTCTCGAAAGTTGAGCGTTTTTCCGTGGTCCGCCATGTCGCGCTCACCCAGGATTTCACCACCGGCATCGGTGATCGCACCCGTCATGGCCGCAATGTCTTCGACCTCAAACACGACCGTCGCGCCGACAGCGCCCTCGGGTGCCTCCTTATCCGAGGCCATCGCGAAGTTGATCCCACCGGCCTTGAACTGGGTCCATTTCTCGCCGTCCTGAAAAATCAGGTCGAGGCCCAGCGCATCCCGGTAAAATCCGACCGAACGTGCCATGTCGCGCGTCACGTAATAGGCGTTCTGAAGTTTCTTGGTGGTCATGGCCTGGGCCTCTCTCTCATCGGTTTGCACGGCGAAAGATAACCGACAGATTATTCACCGGCATGTCAACGGTGCGATCCAGGTCGAACCCGACATCCCGAGCGGCATCACAGACCTGCTCCAGTTCCCGCAACCCCCATTCGGGATTCTGTTCGCGCAGCGAGCGGTCAAAGGCTGCATTACCCTCGGAGGTATAAGTCCCGCCGACGATGAACGGGCCGTAGAAACAGATCAGCCCGCCGACCGGCAGCAATTCCGCACCACCGGCAAACAACCCCAGACACGCCGCCCAGGGCGCGATATGGATCATATTGGTGTTGATGATAGCATCGGTCGAAACCTCGACCGCCCCATGCCATCCCGCTTCGCAAACATCGATTGCAAGTGCAGGCAACACATTGGGCTGCGTCAGCGAATCCAGATGCGCGACAAGTTCCGGACTGACTTCACTTGGCTGCCAGTCAAGATGCGGCAGCGCGCGGGAGAAATACGCAATGTGCTGGCCATCGCCGCTGGCAATCTCCAGCACCGTGCCCGTCGCGGGCAGGATGTCCCGCAAGACGCCGAGAATGGCGTCCTTGTTGCGGTCCGCCGCCCGGAACATGGGTGTATCGGACATCAGCTTTCCGCCGCCAGATAGTGTTGCACCAGTCGATGTAATTCCTGGGTGTCGGGGTCTTCCAGACCGTGGCGATCCAGCGCATCGGCCAGCAATGCCACATATTCGTGACAGGTTCCCATGCTCCCCAGCGCATTGGCGATAATCCGCGCGGACTGGTCGCGCGGCAGGATTCCGGCATAGTTGCGATGCGCGCGGTTGCTGACAAAGCCCAGTGCCGAGACCGGCCCCGCATCGGTGCGGGCCGGCATCCAGGTCGGCACATAGACACCGCCGCTCATCTCGCGCCGCCACAAGGCATCAAGGATGTCCGCGCGTCCTTCCTGGGGGATCTCGAACACCACCCCGGCGCAAGTACCGCCCGGCTCGAGAGCCAACCCCAGCCCCGGGCGTTCGAACGAGCCGCGCGCACGCACCGTCCAGAAACAGAAGGCCCGCTGATAATCCTCCAGAAAGGCCGTCCGGGCCTCCAGGGGCTCGAAGCGGGGATCCCAGATCAGCGACCCCGCTGCAAACACCCACAATCGGGACGGGTCCGGTGCGGCCGCCATGGTCGCCTCCAGATTGGCGGCGCGCTGTGCGTCGGTCCATTGGACGAAAGAGGTCGGGGGAGGATTGAAGGGAAACTCGGTCATGGAAATCGTACGCACCGCGAACAGAAGAAGAAAAACCAGGCAGAATTCATGCGCAGGTAAGCCCCCGCCCTGCTATTCTGACACTCAAACAGATGAAGACACAGGGAAGAGAATCCAATGTCAGGTACAGATATGAAATCACACACCGTGGGCTGGATCGGAACCGGCAAGATGGGCTACCCGATGGCTGGCCTGCTGATCAAGGCCGGGGCCGATGTAAAGGTCTACAACCGCACCGCCGCCAAGGCCGAACCGCTGGGTGTCGAGGTTGTCGCCAAGCCGTCCGATCTCGCCGACCGGGACATCATTTTCTCCATCGTCACCGACGACAAGGCGCTGCGCGAAATGATCACGGGCCCCGACGGAGTGCTCTCGGGCAGCACCCTCCCCAAGATCATCAGCGACAGTTCGACCGTGTCGATCGAAACCTCCATGGAAATGCGCGCTGCCGCCGAAGCCAAGGGTGTGATGTTCCTCGCCACCCCGATCAGCGGCAACGGCCATGCGGTTGCCGCTGGCAAGGCCACGCTCGGCGTTTCCGGCCCGCGTGAAGCCTACGATATCGCCCGCCCCTATATCGCGGCACTCGGCCGGGCCGAGACCTATATCGGTGAAGGGGATTCCTCGCGGCTGGCGAAACTCGCCCACAACGTGATGCTCGGCGTCGTGGCCCAGTGCCTAGCCGAAATCACCGTGCTCTGTGAGAAGGGC
>JAURLR010000085.1 GCA_030831135.1 Alphaproteobacteria bacterium | reverse complement strand
TCTGCACCAAACGCGGTGATCCGGCTCTCGCCCGTGCCCTCGACCGGAAACAGGCTGATAACCCCGGAATACGGCTCAACCGCATCCGCAAACGTATCCTGATGGAGGGTCGGCACGAAGAACTCGATTTTCCAGACCGCCGTCGACATCGGATCTAGACCGCGTCTGCCGGCACGACAAAACTGTCGAGCACCTTCTTCTCACCCGCCTTGTCGAAGCTGATGGCCAGTTTGTTGTCATTGATCGCCGTGACATGGCCATAGCCGAATTTCTGGTGGAACACGCGATCCCCGACGCCAAATCCATGCGGATCGGCATGGATCATGGTTGCCTCTGCATCCCGGCCTGGTGTGCGGACACGACCGCTTCCATACCCGCCACCATATCCGAGTGAGCGACCGCCGCCAAAGCTGCCTGCGCCACCGGCATAGACACCCTGATCACTGTCCATATCGACAAACTCGGGCGGCAACTCGTCCACAAAGCGCGACGGGATGGAAGACTGCCACTGACCATGAACGCGCCGGTTGGCGGCAAACAGCACGGTGGCCTCGCGCTTGGCCCGGGTCAGGCCGACATAGGCGAGACGGCGCTCCTCTTCCAGTCCGGCCAATCCGTTCTCATCCATGTTGCGCTGATGGGGAAACAGGCCCTCTTCCCAGCCCGGCAGGAAGACCGTATCGAATTCCAGCCCCTTGGCCGAATGAAGCGTCATGATATTCACCAGATCGCTGCCCGCAGCCTCGGTGTTTTCCATCACCAGCGAGACATGCTCGAGGAACCCGGCCAGGTTCTCGAACTCTTCCATCGCGACGATCAGTTCCTTGAGGTTTTCCAGCCGACCGGGCGCTTCAGGCGCCTTGTCGTTCATCAGCATCTCGGTATAGCCGCTTTCATCGAGGACCATCTCGGCGAGTTCGGAGTGGGGCAGTCCATCCCGGCCATCCCCGTTCAACGCGCGCCAGCGTTCGAAATCACTGATCACGCCACCCAATGAACTCCGCGTGCTGGGCCGCAACTCGTCGGTGGTGACAAGTTGTGCTGCGGCACGGTAGAGGCTCGTCCCGGCCCCGCGCGCAACCACATGCAGCATCTTGACGGTCGTATTACCGATGCCGCGTTTTGGCTTGTTGATGATGCGCTCAAAGGCCAGATCGTCGTCGGGCTGCTGGATGATCCGCAGATAGGCCAGCGCATCGCGCAGCTCCTGGCGTTCGTAGAATCGCGGGCCTCCGACCACCCGGTAGGGCAATCCCAAAGTCAGGAACCGTTCCTCGAATTCGCGGGTCTGGAACCCGGCGCGTACCAGAATGGCGATCTGGTTCAACGGGATCGCGGCCCCATCGTGACCCTTGCGCTGGATATCTTCGATCCGGTCCGAGACGACGCGCGCTTCTTCTTCGCCGTCCCATACACCCCGTACCGTGACCCGCTCACCACCTTCGGCTTCGGTCCAGAGCGTCTTGCCCAGACGCCCCTCATTCTTGGTGATGAGCCCGGACGCGGCCCCGAGAATGGGGCCCGTCGAGCGATAATTCTGTTCCAGTCGGACAATCTTGGCGCCCGGGAAGTCTTCCTCGAAGCGCAGAATGTTGCCGACTTCGGCACCACGCCAGGCATAGATCGACTGATCGTCATCCCCCACACAGGCGATGTTGCGATGTTTCTGGGCCAGCAGGCGCAGCCAGAGATACTGGGACACATTGGTGTCCTGATACTCATCCACGAGGATGTACTGGAAACGGTCCTGATACTCCGCGAGCACTTCAGGGTTCTCGGCAAAGATCGTCAGATTGTGAAGCAGAAGATCGCCGAAATCTGCTGCATTGAGCGTTTTGAGCCGTTCCTGATAGTCGCGGTAGAGCTCCACCAGCTTTCCGCCCGCAAGATCCCCGGCATCGGCAGCCGAAACCTTGTCGGGTGTCAGCGCACGGTCTTTCCAGCGCTGGATTACTCCCATCAGCACCCGCGCGGGCCAACGCTTGTCATCCAGGTTTTCGGCTTCGATCAGCTGCTTGAGCAGGCGCACCTGATCGTCGGCATCGAGAATCGTGAAGTTGCTGCGCAGCCCCACCAGCTCTGCGTGACGCCGCAGGATGCGGGCGCCCAGCGCGTGGAAGGTTCCAAGCCAGATCGCTTCGGACGGCCCACCGACAAGATGACCGACCCGTTCGCGCATTTCGCGCGCGGCGCGGTTGGTGAAGGTGACGGAAAGCACCTGATAGGGGCGCGCCTTGCCCAGACGCAAAAGATGCGCGAGCCGTGTGGTCAGAACCCGGGTTTTGCCCGTGCCCGCGCCGGCAAGCACCAGAACCGGGCCATCCAGTGTTTCGACAGCTTCACGCTGCGGCGCGTTGAGCTGCGCCAGATAGGGCGCTGGCGCAGCTTCGGAAACAGCGGTTTCCTGAGGTTCTTCAATGTAAAGTGGATCGCTCATAGGACGGACAGTCTATATCACGACATGCCAATGAGTCGTGTTCTCGCAGTGCCGGTGAATTTACCGTGATCTGCACGGTGCCGGGCGAACGTAGTGTTATCATGAATGTCTGGCATGTCTTGGCAGCAAGGGATCGGGATGACGTCCGCTATGATTTCACACCTTAGACGCTTCACATGGATGTTTGTCCTTTTCGGCGGATTTCTGCTGCCCGGCCTCCACACCGCACAGGCGCAATCCGCCACGCCCGATCCTTTGGGACACGTTCTCGATACCGTTGTGGGGATCGACACGCGCATCCCCGGAAATGCCCGCACAGCATCCTTTCTCGGCACCACCCGCCAGGGCTCCGGTGTTGTGATTTCCGACGACGGGCTGGTCCTGACCATCGGCTACCTCATCCTCGAAGCACTCGAGATCGATATCGTGCTCAACACCGGTCGGAAAATTCCGGCATCTTTCGTGGCCTATGACCATGAAAGCGGTTTCGGAATTGTCCGGGCTGCAAGCGACATCCCCGTTGCGCCTGCCCAACTCGGGTCTTCTGACAGTATGCGCGTGAGCACTCAGGTCGTGCTGGCAAACCGGCTCGGACCGCAGGCGGCACAAGGCGTATTCGTGGTCGCTCGCCGCGAATTCGTCGGGTCATGGGAGTATCTGCTCGAGAGCGCGATCTACACCTCGCCACCCAACCCGAATTTCAGCGGTGCGGGGCTGTTCGACGCAGACGGCAAGCTGATCGGGATTGGATCGCTGTTCGTGGGCAACGCCACATTCCTGCAGCGGCCCTTGCCGGGCAACATGTTTGTGCCCATTGATGAACTGAAACCCATCCTGAAAGATATGGTTTCCGGCGGACGCCGGGCGGATTCACCACGACCGTGGCTCGGCCTTGCACCATCGGAAATTCGTGACCGCGTCTTCATTGATCGTGTCTCACCCGACAGTCCGGCTTCGCGAGCCGGAATCCAGCCCGGAGAGCTGGTCATCTCCGTCGATGACATCCCGGTGGTGAGCATGTCCGGTTTCTTCCGGTCGATCTGGCGCGGGCGTCAGGCGGGCGATGCCGTGACCCTGAAACTGCTGAGCCCGGAAGGGCAGATTCGCGAGGTAGCAGTTGAATCCATGGACCGCAACGACTGGCTGCGCCTCGACCCCAGTCTCTGAAACTGTCGTTGCTAGGCGTGCTCTTCGTCGCGGGCGCTGAGCAAGGCATCATTATGTGCCCGGGTCACATCAAGCGCATAGACCGTTCCGCGCAACAGCATGCTGTCACGGCTCGCAACCACCGCGATGCTGCGCCGCTCCAGACCTTCCAGCAGTTGCATGGCATGTTCGAGACTGTCTGAGACGGTCAGCACATCCCCGACGGAATGTGCCATGTCACCAACGATCTTCGGCCTGTCTTCGTCGTCCGGGCTCAGCAAGGCTGCGTTCAGGTCGGCATAGTTCACCAAGCCTCGCAGCATGCCGTCCTCATCCACCACATAGACCTCCCCGAGCGGGGATTCGCGCAGTTTCCCGTGAAGCAGTTCCAGCGGCGCGTTTTCATCGATGGCCGCCACATTCCGGCGCATGACACGCGCAACGGAAATACCCTGCAGAACCGCCTGGTCATGACCACTTGAGACGTTCAATCCGCGGCGGCGAAGCTGGGCGTGGAAGAAGGACCTGCCGAAAAACTGATGGGTTAGGATTGAAGCGACCGCTGTGGCAATCATCACCGCCACCGTCAGCTCCGACGAACCGGTGAGTTCAAAGATGATGAAGATCGTCGAAAGCGGCGCCCCCATGACGGCCCCGGCAAGCGCGCCTGTACCAATGAGTGCATAGGCGGGAACGCCGGAAAACAGTTCCGGGAACACCCCACCAGCCACGAACCCGAAGGCACCACCGACCGTCGCGCCGAGAACGAGCGAGGGTGAAAACACGCCACCACCAAAGCCAAAACCGATACACACGGCCACAGCCACAATTTTCGCAACGATCAGGACCAGCAGGAAATCGAGCGAAAAGCCCCCACGCAGCGCGATATCGGCTGTGGTGAAACCGACGCCGAGAATTTCAGGCACTTCAAGCGCGAGCGCGCCGAGCAGCAGACCACCGATTGCCGGCTGGAGCCATTTCGGGATGGACGTTTTCGCCATCCCCGCATCAACAGCCAGGATCGTGCGCATGAACAGGATGGCCACGACCGCGCACACCACCCCCAAAAGAATGAAGGCGGGAAACTCCCAGAGCGAAATCAGCTGGTGATCGGGCACCGTGAACGAAGGCTCCGACCCGAAGTAGAACCGTCCAATGGCCGTTCCGGTCACCGCTGCAATGAAAATCGGCGCACCGGCCTTGAGGGACAGGTTTCCCACAACCAGCTCAATCGCAAAGACAGCACCCGCGACGGGGGCGTTGAACAGCGATGCGATGGCTGAGGCAACACCGCAACCGATCAGCGTCCGGCTTTGCGACCGGTCCAGATGCAGCTTTTCGGAAATCCACGCGCTCATCGTGGCGCCAAGATGCACAAGCGGGCCTTCTCGACCGGTCGAAGCACCAACCCCGAGCGAGGCCCCATGGGCGACAGCGGATACCAGGCCATCCTTGAGGGACATCTTGCCGCCACGCAGGGCCGAGGCCTCGATCACATGCGCAATCGCATGGGCCCGGCCACCGCCATGGAAGAAGTGCAGGAACAGGCCGATCAAAAGGCCTCCAACCGTGGGCACGAGCATGATGTGCCACCAGGCCAGCGCCTCGGTTGAGGGGATCACCTCGTCGAGCGCTGCACCAAAGGACAATGTCTGCAATGCCTCTACCGCAATCCGAAACACCAAAGCGCCATAGGCTGACACCACGCCAACGGCCAGCGCCATCACCCCAAGCAGAAGATGTTCGTTCCGCAGCACACGGCGCATCCGCAACCGTGCCCGGACGACGATCGGCGGACGCACGCTTTACCCTCCAGTCGGAAACCCGACCCGGTTTTGTAACACGTTGATTCTAATCAAGTCAGCGCGCGCGCGCACATCAGCTATGCTGCACCCGAATTGGCGACCACCCGCAGGGCAGGGCCGCCTGGAGCCAGTTCCACCCGATTGCGCCCCGCGTTCTTGGCCGCATAGAGCGCGGTATCGGCGCGCTCCAGCAGCTCCTCGGGGCTCTCCTTGCCGCCAAACTGGGCCGCCCCGACGGAAATCGTCACCCCACCGAGATTTTCACCAGTGGCCTTGCGGCGGATATGCTTGGTGGCCACGGTTTCGCAGATCTGCTGTGCGACGGCGATAGCGCCTTCTGCGGTGGTATTGGGCAGGATGATCGAGAATTCCTCGCCGCCATATCGTGCCGGCGTGTCGTGGCCCTTGGTGCAGTCTGTCAGGCAGCGGGCGACAAGCTTGATGACCTGATCACCCAGCAGGTGACCATGGGTGTCGTTGAACTTCTTGAAATGGTCGATATCGAGCATCAGAAGCGAAAGCTCCGACCCGCTGGTATGGGTATCCTCAACGGCCCGCTGCAGCTCGACATCGAACGCGCGGCGATTGTGCAACCCGGTCAGGCCATCGCACATGGCCTCTTTGCGTGCATCGGTGATGCGCTCATTGAGTTCGGCAATTTCCTTGTTGGACTGCTCGAGCCGATCATTGAACTTGCGGTTCTGGTCCGCGACCCGCTTGGTCTCTTCGACAAGGTTGGAGACGATCTTGCGCACCGCGCCCGCAGCCTTGGCAGAGGCCAGCTCGCCACCAGCCGATGTCAGGGTTTCGGTATATCGCTCGGTGTCGGCGCTGGCTTCCTCGAGCATCGCCATGACTTCGGCCACCGATTGTTCGACATCCGCGCTGGCGTTGATAAGCGCCGTGTCCCGCTTGTCATCCATCTCATTCGAGGTGATTGCAAGACAACGCAGATAGAGCGCACTGCACTCATCGGCATCGAACACACGCCCGTTTTCGAGCATCCAGTCGATCCGGTGACAGATGTCAGGATCCCTTTTGGTGACGTAGCAATACCAGACCGTGAAGTTGTCGGGGGTCGGCGCAATGCCAAGGCCGCCCATCCGCGCCATGGCTTCTTTGGCAAATTTGTTCGCGTCATCCGCTGAAACAGGGTGTGACATCCAGGTCCCCAAACATCGTGTTATTCGGGTGCCATTGTGTGCATCGGCTCTTAAGAAACCCTTACTCGCCCCCATTTTTTCAGCAGGAAACCGGGTCTTTCGACAGCAACATCAAAAATCCGGATTGCCGGGCAACCGGTGGGACGGCTCTAGTCCCGCAAGTTGAGGAACGCCTGACGCTGGCCCGCATCGGACGTGGCGCGCACATCAAACCCGGCGTCTTGCAGAAGCTTGAGCATCGCGGCGTTGTCGGCTGCAACCGGCCCGGCCATGATGCGCGTTTCCCGCGTGCGGCAATACGCAATCAACTTGGAAAGCTGTCTAGCCCCCAAGTTCTGGGCCATTTCTGATTAGAGTTTCTGGAACAGGTGGCCGCATGTTGAGGGCCTGGTGTGGGCGGATGTGATTGTACTGTCTGAGCCACTGGTTGATGACGACCTGAGCCTGCTTTGTTGTGGTGAACCATTCGGCGTTGAGCACCTCGCGGCGCAGAGT
>JAURLR010000084.1 GCA_030831135.1 Alphaproteobacteria bacterium | reverse complement strand
TGCCGACATTCGGTCAGGAGATCTATGTGCGATCCGATCTCCCCGCCTATTGGGTCTACCGTGATGGCGAAAGGGTCGGGACCACTCATGATGTATCCGACCTCTGGGAAAACGACCATGTGGCCGTGGCTATTGGATGCTGGTTTTCGGTAGAGGAAGCCTTGCTGGATGCCGGTGTGCGGCTCCGCCATCTGGAACTTGGCATCCAGGGATCGCTGTTTCGAACCAACCGGGATACGATCCCGGTCGGTCGGTTTGGCGGTCCGATGGTGGCCTCCATGCGGCCCTTCGCAGAGAGCGATGTGGACACTGTTGTCGACGTCACCGGTCGGTTTGAAAAGGTCCACGGTGCCCCGATCCATATCGGTGATCCCGGAGAGCTCGGCATCGCGGATATCAGCGCGCCGGATTTTGGCGAAGTCCTTGTGCCCAAGGCAGACGAAGTCCCGATCTACTGGGGCTGCGGGCTGACGGCGCTGACGGCGCTCGAACATGCAAAACTGCCAATGTTCATCACCCATGCGGCCGGTGCCATGCTTGTGAGTGACCTCAGGAACAGCGATCTCGCAACCTGACACGGGATAACCGGCTTTGATCGCTACATTGCGGTCAGCTAATCTGCTTGCGGCCATATATTCAGTCAGGATGATAATTGAGAATTTCCAAACAGCGAATGGCTGCAACGATCTTCGCACCCTGCTGCTACCATGTGCGGATGTACCGGGTGTTGTTGGCATTCGTCATCTTCTCGATGGTGCCGTTACAGGCAGTGGCCGACGACGATGCTCTTTGGCAATCCCTCAACACGCCGGGGCATTTTGCGATCATGCGTCATGCGCTTGCTCCGGGCACGGGTGATCCAGCGGAATTCACCTTGGATGACTGCCGCACCCAGCGCAATCTCTCCACCGAAGGCCGCGTGCAAGCTGCACAGATTGGTGCGCGGTTCCGTGCGAACGGAATTGAAAGTGCGGAAGTCTTTTCTAGCCAATGGTGCCGCTGTCTCGAAACCGCCGAATTACTAGGGCTGGGCACAGTTGTGGAGTTTCCGAGCATCAACTCGTTCTTCCGCAACCGCGAATATCGCGATCCCCAGACCTCGGAATTGCAGGAATGGCTCACCCGCCACCCGGCTGACAAACCGACCATCCTGGTCACCCATCAGGTCAATATCACCGCCCTGACCGGCATCTTCCCCGCTTCCGGGGAACTGGTATTTGTCCGGGTCACGTCGGACGGAGATGTTCCCGTGACGGGAACAATCAGAACCGATTGAGGCACAGGCCCGGACGAAACCGCCGCCAGGACCGGCACATCAAAAATCACGTCAAGTCGGACCGAACTATATCTTCGTATCAGGCGTGTTCATGTCCTTCGGGCTTGGCGCAAAGCGGTGATCGTTGTTGCTGATCACGTGATGGGATGATCCGACAATCAGCGGATCGGGCCCTCTCACCACGCTCTTGTCCTTGTTGGGATATGGCAGCGAGGACAGAAAATGCTGCATGCAGTTGATGCGCGCGTTTCTTGTCGGATGACTTGACGATCGTCCAGGGCGCATCGGCGGTATCGGTATAGAAGAACATCGATTCCTTGGCCTCCGTGTATTCGTCCCATTTCTCCAGCGAAGCGCGATCAATCGGTGACAGCTTCCACTGCTTCAGCGGATCGTTGCTGCGCTGGCTGAAACGCCGTTTCTGTTCATCCTGGGTGACCGAAAACCAGTATTTATAGAGATGAATACCCGAGCGCGCCCACATCCGCTCGAGTTCGGGAACCTGACGCATGAATTCGAGATACTCGCTCGCGTTGCAGAACCCCATCACGCGCTCGACCCCGGCGCGGTTGTACCAGGAACGGTCAAAGAGAACGATTTCACCAGCCGTCGGCAAGTGTTCGATATATCTCTGAAAATACCACTGTCCAAGCTCTGAGGGGGTCGGCTTCTCCAGAGCCACCACCCGCGCACCGCGCGGATTGAGATGGCTCCATGAAGCGCTTGATCGTGCCGCCCTTGCCGGCGGCGTCACGTCCCTCAAACAGGATCATGACCTTTTCACCGGATTCCTTGACCCAATGCTGCACCTTGAGGAGTTCCACCTGCAAGGCCGCCTTCTGACGCTCGTAAACCGACCGGCGCATACGCGTATGGTAGGGGTACTCGCCATTTTCAAACACACGGTGAATGAACTCGGCGTCATGTCGCATTTCAGCGAGTTTGTGGCGGTACGCACCACCACGGTTTTCCTCAACCTTGTTGCCATCTTCCGCAGTCAAATCCGGCGCTTCGGCACCCGACTGGTCCGGAGAGGTCTCGGCGACCGGGGCCTGCTCGGTTTGATTTTCGGCGCTCGATACCGATGGCAATTCGGGTTTTGTCTGTGTCTCGTGTGCCAACGCGTCCTCCCAGCATGCAATTCCAACACACGACTCCGCGCCGTTCGTCCGAAATAGCATTGATTTCGATCAACGCGCCGGTGCAATGATCATGGACCACAGGCGATCCAGACTTTCTTCCGGCTCACGCCGATGGGTCTGGAACGTGACATGGGTGTTTGGCCCCGCTGAAGGCGAAATCCCGATGGACCACAGGGCATCGATTTCGTTGGGCACCATCGAGTAACGTACATCGATGATCCGGTCGGGGTTGACCGGATCTTGCGCCACAAAGCCATCGCTGAACCAGTCGAAGCGCCCGATATCCCGTCTCTGCTGGGAATTCGGATCAAGTCCGGGAAAATCCCGCCCGATATCGAGTTTTGCAAGGGACGCGCCGGAAAACACGCGCGGCGCAAGCCTCACGCGAACCGCATCGACAAAATACCGGTCGTCGCTCTCGTAGATGGTTTTCCATATCAGAATATTACCGAAGCTTGGCTTGGCATCCAGCCGCACTGGCGTGTGGCCGCGCGATGCGGCGAGGGTTGCGCCCAGCTCCATCGCTGTGTTCCGCTGCAGCATTCCCGCACCAAGGTACAAGCTGGCCCAGACCAGCGCGCCGATTGCGAACCACCTCTGCTTGCGCATGGTGGCAAGGATGATCAGCACCAGGACCGGCAAGGTGAACAGCGGATCAACGACGGAAATGAAGCTGAACGAGATACGCTCGGAACTGAAGGGCCACCACAACATGGTGCCATAGGAGGTAAAGGCATCCAGCAGCCCGTGGGTGCCATAGCCAAGGGTGCAGAACAGCCAGGTCACCTTGAACGAAATGCCTTTCCGGCGCCCCAGAGCACAGTAAAGAACAACCGCGCTAGCCAACCCGCCCACGGGGATGAACAGCAACGCGTGGGTGAATTGCCGGTGGTACTCCAGATAGAGCAGCGGGTCGGACGACGACCGTATCAGGACGTCGAGATCAGGTAGCAACCCGGCCAGAAAACCGAAGCACCCCGCCCAGAGCAACAGGCGACGATCCCGGCTGACCACCTGCGGCAGGGTCGCACCGATCAGTCCTTGTGTGATGGGGTCCATCGTTATGTGCCAAGACGCGTCAGGAGTTTTTCAGGATAAATACGAACGCCCTGTATTTAGCAGTTCTGATGGCGTGAGGCCAAAGCGTACCGCGCGCACCGCGCAGGCTGCAGTTGTTGGAATCTTGAAACCGGAATCAGGATAAACTAGCGAAGGGAGAGGGATTTGGTCGTTGGCGTGCTTTCCGGCAGTCAAGATTTTCCTTTAGCCAACAAATAGTAACGGCGAACTCATCGAGTTGCTCGCCCCTCTAGCGGTCTGGACCGAATTTCAGGCACCAGGCCAGTGATTAGGAGACAAATTCCACGATCAAGTTGTCGGAGCTGTTAGGGGACCATTCCCTGGACGGCAACAATATTTGTTTTCTCTCTTCAATACTGACAAGAGTTGCGCAACAGGAAATTCCATCTATACGAACTGTATACTCTCCCTCCCTGAGCTTCGTATAATCAGAGAAGTCAAAAGAGGTTTCGCCATCAGTAAAAGCCGGACTTACCAATACAGTCCAGGGCCTTCCCAGAAGCTTTGCGGCAGATGACATTTCACCGTTCCCAAGGAGATCTCTGATCAAGGATGAGGACACGACCTCGCCCCCAAACCTGATCTGATCAATCACCGAGATGCCGATACCTTGTTGAGCACACAACTCCTTCAATATTTCCGTGTCGCCTGCCTGACGGCAGCCAAACCTGAAATCCGTGCCGACGATCACATGGGAAGCCGATAGAGATTTTCTAAGCACTTCCTCTACAAACTCAACCGGTGTCAGCGCAGCAAAATCCAAATCAAAGTTCTGATTGACGCAAAAACCTGTTCCCAGCTTTGCGAGGTCCCGCGCCTTCTGAAGAGAGGTGGAAAGCCGAAATTGTATTGCTGACGCGTCGAACAGCTCCCGCGGATGAGGATCAAATGTCAGTATTGCGGGGCGGCAAGACATTTCGGCCGCGACCTCAAATGTCTTTTCAATCAGAGCTTGGTGACCGATGTGCAGTCCGTCGAAATTACCGATGGCATAAACGCCTCCTCGCCATTTTGCGGGTAACTCGTGATGACCCATGAAAACCGGCATTGGCGATCGTTCATTGCGATCACCAGCATCCGCTATGTTCAGCAATTGAACTGATTTTTCGGCCGAAAATTTCTGCATTTGATTTCCCTGTTTTCTGTTAATACGGGAAACTTCAGCCATTTCCCGAAGTGTTTTGGTCGTTTTCTCGCGATGGGACTTTTTACCCAAGTGCGGGTTTTTCCCCTCCGTGGTTCATTTACGTATTAATTTATTT
>JAURLR010000002.1 GCA_030831135.1 Alphaproteobacteria bacterium | reverse complement strand
GTGCGCAATGGACAGATGTCCCTGCGGCTCGATACGCCCGGCGGTCGCTATATCGAGAACCTCGACCCCACCCAGAGCTATGCGGTGCTCGAACGCCACGCGCCCGACGCGATCCGCGGTTACCGCACAGAGGCTGAATTGCGACATCTGATCGGCGGCGGTGTCTCGGCTGCCGCGCTGTGGCATTTGCGCGAACGGCTGGATGAGGGCGGATTCGAAAAGGCGAAGATTGTCGCCTCCTCGGGCTTCGGCCCCGAGAAATGCAAGGTGATGGCTGCTGCCGATGTGCCGATTGACGCCATCGGCACCGGTTCGTTCCTGCCCGGCGACTGGCAGCAGACCTACGCGACCGCGGACATCGTCGAATATGGCGGCACCAAGCGCGTCAAGGTCGGCCGCGAGTTCCTGCTGCGGAAGTAGCGCCTTTCCGCCGCGTTGACACCCCGCGCGCCGCTGCCTACCGTCCGCCGTTCTTTCATCCGCACAGTCCTGTTTCATGACCGATTCTCTAAAGATCTCGCTTGCCCAGTTGAACCCCGTGGTTGGGGATGTGGAGGGCAATGTCGTCAAGATTCGCGCCGCCCGCGCCAAGGCTGCCGAAGCGGGCGCCGATCTGGTGGTGGGAACCGAACTCTGCATCACCGGCTATCCGCCCGAAGACCTGATCCTCAAGAACGCCTTTGTGCGTGCGGCCATGGTTGCCGTGGAAGACCTGGCGGCAGACACGGTCGATGGCGGACCGGGCCTGATCATCGGAACCCCCTGGCTTGATGAACATGGACGGCGCTTCAATGCCGCTGCCGTTCTGGATGACGGCAAGGTGCAGACGCTGCGCTTCAAGTGGGATTTGCCCAATTACGGCGTGTTTGACGAAAAGCGCGTGTTTCAGGCGGGCGATCTGCCCGGCCCGGTGAACTTCCGTGGTGTGCGTCTGGGGCTGGCTGTCTGCGAGGATATGTGGACGCCCGATGTCTGTGAGACCCTGATGGAATCCGGCGCGGAAATCCTTGTGGTGATCAATGGCAGCCCCTATGAGCGGGACAAGGTGGATGTCCGCATGAATCACGCAGTTGCGCGGGTGAGCGAAACCGAGCTGCCGCTGGTCTATGTGAACCAGGTGGGCGGGCAGGATGAGCTTGTCTTTGATGGCGGGTCCTTCGTTCTGAACGGGGATTGCCGCATGGCAGCGGCCGCAAAGCAGTTCGCCGAAGACCTGATGACAACCGACTGGGCGCGTGGGGCTGATGGCTGGTCCTGCGTGAAGGGCGAGGTGAATGCATGGATCGAGGGCAAGGAACGCATCTATCAGGCGATGGTTCTGGGCTTGCGCGACTATGTGAACAAGAATGGTTTTCCCGGCGTGGTGCTCGGGCTGTCGGGCGGTATCGATTCCGGGATCACCGCCGTGGTGGCAGTCGATGCGCTGGGGGCGGACCGCGTGCATTGCGTGATGATGCCCTCGCCCTATACCAGCGACGACAGCCTGGAAGATGCGCGTGAGCTGATCGAGAAGGTGGGTGCGCGATACGACACGGTGGGCATCGGTCCGGCCATGTCGGCGTTTGACGAGATGCTGACCGAAGCCTTCGGTGAACCTGCAGAAGGCATCACGGCGGAAAACATCCAGAGCCGGTCGCGTGGCCTGTTGCTGATGGCAATCAGCAACAAGACCGGTGCGATGCTGGTGACGACGGGCAACAAGTCGGAAATGTCCGTGGGTTACGCCACGATCTATGGCGACATGGCCGGCGGTTATTCGGTCATCAAGGATGTCTACAAGACTGATGTCTTCGCCTTGTGCCACTGGCGCAACGAACACCATCCCGACGGTGTACATGGCCCGGCGGGAGAGGTGATCCCGGTCCGGATGATCACCAAGCCGCCTTCGGCCGAATTGCGCCCGGATCAGAAGGACGAGGATTCACTGCCGCCCTATGAGGTTCTCGACGCGATCCTGCACGGGTTGATCGAGGAAGATCTCGGCGGTGATGAACTGGAGGCGAAGGGGTTCGACCCGGCCACGGTGCAGCGCATCTGGCGTTTGCTCGAACTGTCCGAATACAAGCGCCGCCAGGCACCGCCGGGTGTCAAGCTGACCAGCCGTTCCTTCGGCCGTGACCGCCGCTACCCGATCACCAATGCATTCCGGGGCAAGGCCTGACGACAGCCAGGGTACTTGTCAGCGGCGGCCGCCACCGCTCCCGTGGACACTAACGGGTGTGCCCTGTTTCCAGGCGCTCGAGGATTTGCAACGGCCGCAGACGCGTTCTCCGGCCCATTCACTGGAAAACTTGGACTGGCATCTGAGGCAATCGCGCTCCATGGAGATGCTGGGTGCCGGCGCGGTCTCCAGTTGGTCCTCGTCCCCTGATGAAGCGGGTGAGACTGTATCGGTCATGTTTTGTCCTTCGAATGCGCGCACAGGCGCTCCAGATCTTCGAGTGTTGTGGTGATGATCAACTTTCGTCGCGGGGCCTGCGCCTCTGGCGTGTCGGCAAAGAGCTGGATGAGATACCGTGCCTTGGCAGCGGCTTCCGGCCATGTTTCGGCTGACTGTGCCAGCAGAAAGTTTTCCATCTCGTTCTGACGCACCAGCACTGCAGCCTGATCGTCCTGAAACCGTGTGAGTTGTTCGCGACGGTCCCGGGTTGCCTTCTTTCCGGCCATGCCGCGGTGTTCATCAAGATCAACCGGTCTGTCATTCATGGACGTGATTCCAGAACTATGTCGAATTCATTGGATGCTGAAGGCGCGCAGCGTTGTGTTTTTTGATCTTTCCCCAACGGGAGGTACCGGAGGGGCAAATGCCCCTCCCGGTGGAACAAACGTCAGGACTTGTGGGCCGGTGCTGAGACGGCTGGTGCGGTTTCAGGCTGGGTGGACGGGGCCGCCTGGACTGGTTTGTCCTTGGGCTTGTCTGCGGGCTTCGGCGTTGTGGAAGAATTCTGTGCTGTCGAGAAGTTCTTGAAGGACATGTGATGAGCCTTTCGAGCGTCGCAGCGGTATCGCTGCTCATATAAAGGTGGTGATAAAAACAAAATATTCAATATATAAACATTATAATAATTTATAAAACTTCGTGAATAATGTAAATAAATAATCTCTATTTTTTTTATAATGAAATTAATAAGTCAAAATAGCATGTAAAAAATATGAAAATGGAACTATGCCGTCGCGTTCGGTGTTGGGGGTCTGCCAATTCTCCTCTCGCAGCTCTTGACGGGTAAGCCAAACCCCCGAATTGCCTTGTTTTTCCATCGGGGCTATACACGCGGCCATGTCCAATCATCGTTCCCATCGATGTTGTATCGCTTGTTCGCGAATTACGGGCTGACAGCCCCTGTCCGCGCATGGCTTCGCCCTGCGTGATCCGCACTCCAGTCCACGGGAACCCCGATGAACCTGCATCTCCACAATACCTATACGCGCACGAAGGAAGTCTTTGAGCCGATCGATCCGGCCGCTGTGCGCATGTATGTGTGTGGCCCCACGGTTTATGACGATATCCATATCGGCAATGCCCGTCCGCTGGTGATCTTTGACGTGCTCGCGCGCCTGCTGCGGCACCGCTATGGCAAGGGGGCGGTGACCTATGCGCGCAACATCACCGATGTGGACGACAAGATCATTGATCGGGCGTTGGAGAATGGCGAGAGCATCGACGTTCTGACGGCACGCACTGCGGCGAATTTCCATGTGGCTGCCGCAGAGATCGGTTGTCTGCCCCCGGATATCGAACCACGCGCCACCGACCATATTCCCCAGATGATCGCGCTGATCGAAGACCTGATCGCCAAGGGCCATGCCTATGTGGCCGAAGGTCATGTGCTGTTCAATGTTCCCTCGATGCCCGATTACGGCAAGCTCTCGGGCCGCAACCGCGATGAGATGATTGCCGGGGCGCGGGTCGACGTCGCGCCCTATAAGCAGGACCCGTCTGATTTTGTGCTCTGGAAGCCATCCACGGACACGCAGCCGGGCTGGGACAGTCCTTGGGGGCGTGGCCGTCCGGGCTGGCACCTGGAATGCTCGGCCATGAGCAAGGAGCATCTCGGCACGTCCTTCGATATCCATGGCGGCGGGGTCGATCTGGTGTTCCCGCATCATGAAAACGAAATCGCCCAGTCGCGCTGCGCCTATCCCGATGAATCCTTCGCACGTTACTGGGTGCACAATGGCTACCTGATGAGCGAAGGCGAGAAGATGTCCAAGTCGCTGGGCAACTTCTACACGGTCACCGATCTTCTCAAGGAATTCCCGGGCGAGGCGTTGCGTCTGGCGCTGCTGAAAACCCACTACCGGCAGCCGCTCGATTTCACCAAGGACGGCGTCCGAGAGGCCCGGCAGGAACTCAACCGCTTCTATCGCGCATTGGCGCTGGGCGAAGCGGGCGGGGGCAATGTTGGTGTGATTCCCAAGGGGGTTCTCGATGGCCTTAGTGACGACCTCAACACACCGCTGGCGCTGACCGGTGTTCACGCGGCAGCCGATGCCGTGTTCGCAGCGGACAAAGACGGTGACGCGGCGGCGCTGGCCGTGGCCATCGGTGCCCTGAAAGCTGCGGGCAGCCTGCTCGGATTGTTGCAGCATGATCCGCAACTCTGGTTCCAGGGTGACGGGGATGAAGCCATCGACGCCCTGATCGAAGAACGCAACGCGGCGCGTGCGGACAAGGATTTTGCGCGGGCAGATGAAATCCGCGACCAGCTCGATGCGCAGGGGATCGTTCTCGAAGACGGCGCGGGTGGCACCACCTGGCGACGGGAGAACTAGACATGCAGACGCATTTCCTGCACCCCTGGTTAAACCCTCCCGTCATGCCCGCACGTGTTGCGGGCATCCACGTCGGGGTGTCACGCCAGATCGACCACGTGGATGGCCGGGACAAGTCCGGCCATGACGAATTTGGCGCGCTGCGACAGCTTCGGCATAACGCCTCAGCTCCGGCATCTGGGGCATACTGATATGCCCGAACGCATCTATCTGTTCGATACGACCCTGCGCGACGGGGCCCAGACCCGGGGTGTCGACTTTTCCGTCGATGACAAGCGGACCATTGCCCGGGCGCTGGATGATCTGGGCGTGGATTACGTGGAGGGCGGCTGGCCCGGTGCGAATCCGGTCGATGATGCCTTCTTTGGAACTTCGCCGGGCCTGAAGAACGCCCGGTTTACAGCTTTTGGCATGACCCGGCGCCCCGATCACAGCGCCGCCAACGACCCGGGGATCAACGGTATTCTTTCCACGGCTGCGGATTCGGTCTGCATGGTTGGCAAGACATGGGATTTCCATGTCGATCTGGCTTTGGGCATCCCCCGTGAAGACAACATCGTCATGATCGGCGAGAGCGTCGCCTATGCCGCGACCCGCAAGGACGAAGTGCTGTTTGACGCCGAGCATTTCTTCGATGGCTACAAGGCCAATCCCGATTATGCGCTGGCTTGCGTCAAGGCAGCCTATGAGAACGGCGCGCGCTGGGTGGTCCTGTGTGACACCAATGGCGGCATGCTGCCCCATGAGGTGCGCCGGATCGTCACCCAAGTGCTCGAACATATCCCCGGGGATCGCCTCGGCATCCACACCCATGACGACACCGGCAATGCGGTCGCCAATTCGTTGGCGGCGGTCGAGGCAGGTGTGCGCCACGTGCAGGGCACGCTGAACGGACTGGGCGAGCGGTGCGGCAATGCCAACCTTGTCACGCTGATCCCGAACCTGATGCTGAAATATGACGGCGCTTACGAGACAGGCATCGACGAAGCGGGGATGCGCAAGCTGACCCGTGTGTCCCGCTTGCTCGACGAGTTGCTCAACCGCGCGCCCGACCGTCATGCCGCTTATGTGGGTGAGGGGGCGTTCACCCATAAGGGCGGATTGCATGTGTCGGCAGTCCAGAAAGACCCTGCGACCTATGAACATGTCGATCCCGAGATCGTCGGCAACCATCGGCACATCGTCGTGTCCGATCAGGCCGGCCGTTCCAATATCCTGTCCCGGCTGACCGAGGCAGGTATTGATGTGGACGCCAAGGATCCGCGCATTTCGCACCTCGTCGAGGATGTGAAGGCCCGCGAGTTCGACGGATATACCTATGACGGGGCGGAAGCGAGTTTCGAGTTGCTCGCCCGTCGCGCGCTCGGGAATCTGCCGCACTTCTATGTGATGGAGAGCTTCCGGTCCGAGGTCGAACGCCGCTTCAACGCGCGCGGCGACATCACCACGATCAGTCAGGCAGTGGTGAAGATGGAGATCGACGGAGAGGCAACCATGCAGGTGGCCGAGGGCAATGGTCCGGTCAACGCCCTCGATGACGCCATGCGCAAGGCGCTGCTGCCGAAATATCCCGAGCTGGAAACCATGCGACTGGTCGATTTCAAGGTCCGCATCCTGACACCGCAGCAGGCCACAGCCGCGGTGACACGGGTGATGATCGAATCCACTGACGAGACCGGTCACCGCTGGGGCACCGTCGGGATTTCCCCCAATATCATCGATGCCGCCTATAACGCGCTCGATGATGCCATCGTCTACAAGCTGTTGCGCGCGCGGGGATAGGTGGGGCGCGGCGCGAAAACGGGCGGGTTTGAAACCTGCCCGTTTGCCGATCACACCGAATTGAAGCGCATGTCATGCGCACCGGTCCCCGCCTGAGGTAGTTTGGGATGTCTTCAGGGAGTGTTTTGATGTCTCGGTTTCGTTTGAGTGTCTTGGTTCTGGGCGCTTTTGCGCTGATGTCGAGCTTTGTATCTGCGAGCGCCGACATCGACACATGGGAAAAGCACTGGCCGCAGACCGACTTCTCCCGGCACAGCGTCGACCTGTCGGAGATCATATCGGGCGGGATCGGCCGCGATGTCATTCCGGTGATCGACGAGCCCACCATCGGTGGCCTCGACAAGGCCCGACAGGTGCACGACCCGCGCGAACCGGTCATCACCGTAACCGTGAACGGCGAAACCCGGGCCTATCCCAAGACGGTTCTGATTTGGCACGAGATCGTCAATGACACGCTGGGCGGTGTGCCCATTGCCGTCACCTTCTGTCCGCTGTGCAACACCTCGATCGTGTTCGACCGGCGCGTGGGGGATGCGGTTCTGGACTTCGGAACGACGGGAAACCTGCGCTTCTCCGACCTTGTGATGTATGACCGACAGACCGAAAGCTGGTGGCAGCAGTTTACCGGACAGGGAATTGTCGGCGCTTATTCCGGGGAGGATCTGACGATCATCCCGAGCCGGGTGGAGCCGTTCGGGGTGTTTGCCGAACGCGTTCCCGATGCCGATATCCTCGAACGTCCGCCGCTTTTTGCCCGCAATTACGGGGTGAACCCCTATGCGGGATATGACACGGCGGATGCACCCTTCATGCCCGGTGTGCCGGCAGTGGAGGGCATTGCGCCTCTGGCCTATGTGGTCGCGGTGGGGGATCAGGCCTGGTCCCTCGATCTCCTGCGCAAGGAACAGAAGATCGAGACCGGTGATCTGGTCATTACCTGGGAGTCAGGGCTGCTCTCTGTTCTTGACCTCGCCTACATCAAGGAGAGTCGGGATATCGGCTATGTCACCGTCCAGCGCCGCACAGTTGAGGGCTTGCAGGATGCCGCCCACGACATGACCTTTGCGTTTGCCTTCAATGCGTTTCACCCCGATGGCACCCTGCATCAGTAAGATTGCGCGGGTGGCTTGACGGCAGCAACGTCAGGAGGTCATTTGCCCGGCGAAGGGCGGACCGAAATTGACTCCATCAGATACAGCGATGACCACCACGGGTGATGGCGCAGCCTTGCGTGGCGTTGCCATTCTGGCAGCCAGCGGCCTGACACTGTTTGCGCTGGCCGCCGTGGCGCCGTCACTTCCCGCGATTGAACGGACTTATGCCGATGTGCCTGATGCGGCCCTGCTCACGCGGATGGTGCTGACGATCACGGCGTTGTTCATTGCCTTGTCGGCACCGGTGTCGGGCATTCTTGTGGATCGGATCGGTCGAAAACCGGTTCTGCTGAGTGCATTGGTGCTTTATCTGATCAGCGGTACCGCCGGGATATGGCTGGAAAGCCTGACCGAAATTCTGGTGAGTCGGGCGATCCTGGGGGTCGCTGCCGGCATGATCCTGACATCTGCGACGACGCTGATTGGCGATTGTTATCAAGGTGATGCGCGCAACCGCATGACGGGGATACAGGTGTCGGTGATGGTGTTCACCGTGGCAAGCGGCACCACCGTGGCCGGGTATCTCGCCGATACCGACTGGCGGCTTCCGTTCTATCTTTATGGGCTGGCATTGCTGGTCATTCCGCTTGTGGCCTTCGGAATCCGGGAGCCTGCGCGGGCGTCTGCCGCCACGCGGGACCCGGATCAGCCAGCATCGGGATACCCCATCGCGGTTCTGCGGGCCGGTGTGGTCTATTTCCTCATCTGGTTGAGCATGGTCTCAACCTTCATCATTCCTTCGCAAACGCCGTTTCTGCTGCCCGAGATCGGGATTCCGGCTGCATTCATGGCAGGTATTGCGATTGCCGTGTTCAACGCGGTCGCCGCGGTGACCTCCATCTTCTTCCGCCGCCTGCGCGACCGGTTCGACAACAACATCATTCTTGCCGGGTCCTATCTGTTTCTCGGTGCCGGCTTGTTGCTGGCCGCGACCGCCGATGGCCTGCCTCAGGCCATGCTCGGGATGGTTTTTGCAGGGATCGGTTTCGGCCCTCTCATGCCGACCCTTTTTGCCTGGTTGCTGGCGATTGCCCCGCTCGAACACCGGGGGCGGTTTGTGGGTGGCCTGACGTTTTTCCAGTTCCTCGGGCTGTTTGCCTCACCGCTTTACAGTCAGCCCATCGCGGACCGGATCGACATGACGGGTGCTTTTGCGGTAACCGGTCTGGCACAGATCGCGCTGGGCTTGGCATTCGTCGGGGCGGCGATCTCAACAGTGTTTTTTGCGGGAACAAGGAAGCAGGACTGATGGCAGGTACCGACAGAACCCGGGAATCCATGACAGGCGGCCCGCGCGTGGTGCTGGTCGAGCCGCAGCTGGGTGAGAATATCGGTGCTGTTGCGCGCGCGATGCTGAATTGCGGCCTGAACCGGATGTCGCTGGTCAGTCCGAAACAGGGCTGGCCGAACCAGAAGGCTGTCACCATGGCCTCGGGGGCGACCGAGGTTCTCGACAACGCCCAGCTCTTCGCGACCACGGAAGAAGCTGTCTCGGGCATCACGACCCTCTATGCGACAACGGCACGCCCTCGCGAGATCACGATGCGTGTGATCACGCCCCGGCAGGCGGGTGCGGAAATGCGCGCCGCCCAGGAACGTGGAGACGAAGTCGGCCTTTTGTTCGGCCCGGAACGTTCGGGGCTGACCAATGATCACATCGTGCTGGCGGATACGATCATCTCGGTGCCTCTCAACCCCGCCTATTCCTCGCTCAATCTGGCGCAGGCCGTGCTGGTGGTCGCTTACGAATGGTTCACCGCGGGGGATGATACGCCGCCCGAATCGATCGAAATGTCAGGGACCAGCATTGCCGAAAAGCACCTGGTCATGGAGCTGTTTGAGCGGCTGGAGCGGGAGCTCGATGCGGGCGGCTTCTTCCGCGCACCGAACCTGAAGAAGACCGTGGTGCGCAATCTTCGTGCGATGCTCCAGCGCGGGCGCATGACCGAACAGGAAGTGCGGACATTCCACGGTATGATCAGTGCGCTCACACGCAGTTGGCAGGACACCCAGAACGCCAAACGCGCACGCGGCGAGGTCGACTAGACCGGGTTAGCGTCCGGCGCGTTTGTCTAGATAAAGCCCGATGGTGAAATGAACCGCCAGCGTTGTCAGGATGATGGCGCCGCCGAGCATGGTCATCTCTGACGGTGCCTGTGCAATGAACAGCCAGGCCCAGACCGGTCCGATCACGGCTTCGAGCAGCATGATCAGGCTGACTTCGGGTGCCGAGATGTATTGCGGACCAAGGCCGATCAGAAAGAAGGATACCGGAAGGATGAAAAATCCGAGGATCGCGATCCAGACGAAATCCTGTGTCACCATGGCAATCGTCGGGGCCACCAGGAAGGAAACGACGGCGATCATGTAGCCGCCGAGCGCGAGGGCGGGTGCGGGGTCCTTGATCCGTGAATGTTCCAGGACGACGACCATCCCGGCCCAGGTCAGGGCGGTTCCAACGGCTGCCAGATTTCCCCAGAGGTCACCTTGGCCAAGCCCATCGGCGAAGATCACGCCCATACCCGCCATGGCCACCAGAATGACAACGACGGTGCGCAGCCGGGTGCGTTGACCGAGGAACACCCGCGCGAGAATGACAGAGAACAGGGGCGCACACGCAACCAGGAACAGCGTGTTGGCAACGCTTGTGGTGACGATCGACGTCACGAACCCGATCCCCGAAAGGGCAAAAAACACGGCAATCAGCAGATGGGGCAGGTCCAGCAGTGCGCGGAACGCGGTGCCGGACCGACGACCGTATCGCGCCAGCACGAAGGCGGTGAGTGCCAGCCCCATGAACAGGCCCCGCCAGAACAGGGCTGTCCGCACATCAGCGGCGACAAGAGACGTCAAAAGCCCGTCAGGCGTCAGGATCAGGACCCCGAAAACGGTGAACGCTATTCCCTTGAGATGGCCGCTGCGCGCGCCGGCTGGCGTTGTACTGTGTTGCATGGCCCCATATACCTGAAAACACGTGATAAAAGGGCGTTCGGAGCGCCCGAAAGTGGATTTGACATCACGCCGCTGATCCCTATAGTGCGGCGCAATTCCCGAGAACGCGGACCGGCAAAGACCGTCTCCCGTATTGCCTTGTCAGGGTGGTGCTAATCGGGACAACAAAGACAAGAATTGGACCTGAAATATGTCAAAGCGGCATTCCGCAAAGTACAAGATTGATCGCCGTCTGGGCGAAAATCTCTGGGGGCGCGCCAAGAGCCCCATCAATCGACGCGAATACGGCCCCGGTGAGCACGGCCGTCGGCGCAAGAAACCTTCCGATTATGGCCTCCACCTGATGGCGAAGCAGAAGCTTCGCAAATATTATGGTGATGTTGGCGAGCGCCAGTTCCGCCGCTACTACGACGAAGCTGTGCGTCGTCGCGGTGACACGGGTGAGAACCTGATCGAGCTGCTCGAGCGTCGTCTCGATGCTGTGGTCTATCGCATGAAGTTCGTGCCGACGATCTTTGCGGCTCGCCAGTTCGTGAACCATGGACATATCCGTGTGAACGGCAAGAAGGTCAACATCCCGTCCTTTTCGGTGCAGGATGGCGACGTGATCGAGGTCAAGGAAAAGTCCCGCGAATTGCCGCTGGTGCTCGAGGCGATCGCCTCGACCGAGCGCGATCTGCCCGAATATCTCGATGTGGATCTGAACGCCCTCAAGGGCAGCTACACACGCGGTCCCAAGCTGGCCGACGTTCCCTATCCGGTCCAGATGGAACCGAACCTCGTCATCGAGTTTTACTCGCTCTAGAGGGTTCCACCCGACCAAAGAATTGCAAAAAGGCCGCCTCCGGGCGGCCTTTTTCACAGGGATATTCTGAACCCGAACCATATCGTCATTGCGAGGCGCATCGCGACGAAGCAATCCGGTTGTCGAACGCATCAGCTCTGGATTGCTTCAGCCTGCGGCCTCGCAACGACGGAGAGCGCGTTAGCCCGCGAGGCCCTGCAGGGACTGTTCGACGATGCCTTTGATTTCTTCGTCCGATGTATAGCCATGGCCGGAGAAGGTGTGGGTCACCACACCGTCGGGATTGACCACCACGACCTGCGGAACCGACGTGCCGTAGTAACGGCTGCCTTCGGGGAACCGGTCATTGAACAGGTTGAAGGCACTGATCACCTTCGAGCCCTGATCGGACAGAAGCGGGAAATCGACCTTTCGGCGCTTGGCGAAACGCTCCAGCGTTCTCACATCGTCATTGGTCACGGAGACGACTTCAAAGCCATTCTCTCGTACGAAATCAATCTTGTCGTTCCAGGCGACCGCCTGGCTGATGCAGGTGGGTCACCACGCCAGGGAGCGGGAGAACAGCATAATCAGGCCGCGATTTTTCTTCAGCGTGACGAAGCTCTGAACCTGATTGGTCTGGTCGGGAACCTCAAGCTGGTGGGGGATCGGTTCCCCGATTTTCGCGCCATAGGACTCTTGCGCATAAGCACCACCGACACCGAAGGCGATTGCGCCGGCGAATGCCAAAGCAGCAACTTTGCGTCCAAGGGATCGGGAACTCAGAAAACGGCGCATAGGGGCAACCTCAAAAAAACACACGAAGAACTGTGGCTCCCATATGAGCGTTTTCCCGGCGACGGATCAAAACACAAATGTTTGATCGCGGCGTCAGGCGATGGCTGAAAGCCGGTCTCCGTCCTCAATAGGGCGGATTGCGTTTCGTGGGCGGTTTGATCGGGTTCGGGACGCCGAGCTTCTTGTTGGTCTTCGACGTCTTGGCCTTTGATTTCTTGAGCGGCATGGGGCCGACCTTGTTCAGCGATTCGCCCTTGCGCATCCGCCGGCGTGCCGCCGCAGATCCCTCAAAGGGCTCCATGTCGGCTTCGCTGGCGGCGAACTGGATTTCGATCTTGTTGCCGTCGGGATCAAACACATTCACCTGGATCATGTTGATCTCGGTCAGCGGCACCACGTTGTAGGGCGTGTCGGTCTTTTTCATCCTGTTCTGGAAGGCTTTCACCGTGCCATTGGAGCGGAAGGCGAAATGCTCGACCTGGGCTTCCTCGGTCTTGAACTTCTTCTCGGATTCCACGAGATGGACAACGGCCTGTTTGCCGCAGTAATGCCAGGCACCGCCAAAGGCGAAGCTCGGGCGTTTGCCGCGCTTGAGGCCAAGAACGTTCTCATAGAACGCCGACATTTCATCGAGTTGCGTTGTGCGGATATTGACGTGATCAAGCCAGAACAGTGACATCGTGGGGTCCTCATCATCAGGGATCGTGAATTTCAGCCATTCTGCGCCGGGTCTACGATGGATTCAACGTGCAACCGCGTTGAGTACCGGTCAGACGATCCGCGTGCGCCAGATTTCGCGGGTGTAAAGCAGCAAAGCCGCCCAGATACAGCCAAAGGTGATGAAGTCTGCCGTCTCGAAGGGTTCTTTCCAGATGGTCAGGGCCATGACCAGATAGGCCGAGGGAGCGATGTACTGGAGCAATCCGATGGTCGCGAGCTTGATTCGGCGGGCACCCGCTGCAAACAGCACCAGCGGCACGCCTGTGAGGATGCCTGCCAGCGCGATAAACGCGTCGTACCCAAGGCCGAACTGCCCAAAGGCACCAAGCTCCTGCACATTCAGCCAGATCAGCCAGCCCAGCGCGAAGGGGCCGATCAGCAGGCATTCCACGAAAAGGCCCACAGCCGGACCGGCATCCACGGTTTTGCGGAGCAGGCCGTAAAGCCCGAAGGCGATCGCGATGGTCAGCGCGATCCAGGGCAGTTCCCCGAAGGCCACGATCTGGGTGGTCACGCCAGTCGCGGCAATTACGACGGCAAGCTGCTGCATCCGCGACAGACGTTCACGCAGGAAGATGAAGCCCAGCACCACGACGACGAGCGGGTTGAGAAAATAGCCAAGGCTGGAGGCCAGCAACTGGTCTGACACAACGGAATAGATGAACACGCCCCAGTTCAGGCTGTTGAGCAGTGCGGTGACGAAGAGGATCAACAGAACCTTGCGGTTGCGAAGTGCGGCGAGGACGCCCGGCCATTGCCCTCCGATGGTGAGCACCAGAACCAGAAACACCGCACACCACACGATCCGGTGGGCCACTATTTCCTCGACACGCAGATCATCGAGCGCGTTGAAATAGAACGGTGTGAAGCCCCAGATCAGAAAGGCGCAGGTCCCGTAGATCAGGCCTGAGGATTCCTCGCCGCTGAATTTGCGGCGCGTCAACGGCATAGGTGCGGGTGGTTGTTGGGTCAGTTTTTTCGCTCCGGGCAACAATCTCTGAACTAGCACGCGCCCTCATTGCGAGCAAAGCGAAGCAATACAGAGACGCCACGCTGTGCATCGCAGCCGGATTGCCGCGGTGCCTGCTGCACCCCGCAATGACGATAAATACGAGAGGAGTATGCCGAACGAAAACGGGCCGCGATCAACGCGGCCCGTCAAAAACACAGGATGCAGGCGGTTCAGGCCGCTTCGCGCGCGATACCTTTTTCGTCGAACATCTGCTCAAGCTCTCCGGCTTCAAACATTTCCCGGACGATGTCACATCCGCCGACGAACTCGCCCTTTACGTAAAGCTGCGGGACGGTCGGCCAGTTCGAGAAGGTCTTGATGCCGTCGCGAATTTCCGGGTCGACGAGAACATCGGCACTGCCGAACTTGACGCCAACATGATTCAGGATCTGGACCACGGCGGCCGAAAAGCCGCATTGCGGGAAAACCGGCGTACCCTTCATGAAGAGCATCACGTCGTTCTGCGCGATGTCGGTCTTGATGCGTTCGTTAACGGGGGTGTCGCTCATGTCGAACTCCAAGTTGCAGGGGTCAGCCGGCGACAGGGGCGGATGTCTGGAGTGCGAGTGCATGCAGCTCGCCTCCCATCCGGCCCTGAAGGGCTTCGTATACCATCTGGTGTTGCTGGACCCGGGATTTTCCGGCAAAGGCCGATGACACGACATGCGCGAGATAATGGTCGCCATCACCGCGCAGATCATCGATCCGCACTTCGGCATCTGGCATGGCGTCCTTGATCAGACGTTCAATCTCGTTGGCGGCCATCGGCATGTCGTTTCCTCCCCGGGGGTTCTGCGTCGTTTTCTAGCGCGACGCCATGTACTCCGGCAGCCAGCGTGTGTGTGCCTCACGCAGGCTCTCGACGGATATAGGCTCCGCCCCCGGGAGTGTCAACGCGGCCCCGCCAACCTGTCCGAGACGGGTCACCGGCACGTTTGCGGCACGCGCGGCGGCTTCAAATGCCGCAGCGTCACCGGTTGTGACCACGTAGCGCGCCTGATCCTCGCCAAAGGCCCAGGCATGGACCGGAATCTCTGGTTTGTGGTCGATTTCGGCACCCAGATCACCCGCTATGGCCATTTCTGCCAGCGCGACGGCGAGGCCACCATCGCTGACATCATGACAGGCGCTGATTTGACCAGCTGCAATGCTGGTCCGCACGAAGTCGCCGTTCTGGCGCTCGGTTTCCAGGTTCACCGGTG
>JAURLR010000083.1 GCA_030831135.1 Alphaproteobacteria bacterium | reverse complement strand
GAATCCAGATCTCACCGACCCCCCCCTCACCTGACTTGCTCCCATCCTGACTCACGATTTTCAATTCGACCAGCGGCGCCGTTGGTCGCCCCACAGATCCTGGCCGCAACAGATAGTCGTCCTGCCCGATTACGCAGCCCACGGCATTGGTTTCAGTCAGGCCGTACCCTTGCGACGCCGTCGCGCCGGGAAAGCGTTCCACGAGCATCGCAACATGCTCCGCGGGGCGCGCCGCCCCACCCGAGGAAACATCCATCAGCGAGGAGAGGTCAAAATCGGCCAGGCGTGGATGATTCATCAGCTCCATGGACATGGTAGGAACGCCATTGAAATGGGTGATACGCTCCGCCTCGATCAATTGCAGGGCCTGGTCGACGTCCCATTTGTGCATCATCACGATTTTGCGTCCGATGATCAGGGACAGCAGGAACATGCTGTGCAGGCCCGTCACATGGAACAGCGGGATAGCCAGCAGAATCCCGATCGGCTTGTCGGGCTCCTGCTCCGCCGCGCCCTGGAGCACATTGATTGCGCTGACAAGAACCAACCAGGTACCGATGGCCGAGATCACGTTTCGCTGGGTGGACAGAACGCCTTTCGGGTGACCGGTCGTTCCGGACGTATAGAGGATCAGCGCGGGGTCTTCCGGCAAAATTTCCACCGAGGGCGGCGCCGGCACCTCATCGCCGGTCAACAATCCCTCGAGCCGGTCGACGTCAGCTGGCAGCGGCTTTCCGCCCGTATCGAAACCGATCACCGCCAGCCCGGACTGCTCCAGCCAGCCCGCCATTCTTGAGAACCTCGTGCCATCCACGATGGCCAGGCAGACCCTGCTGTCCTGCATCGCATAGGCCAACTCCTCACCCTGCCACCATGAGTTCATCGGCACGGCGACAGCACCTATGGAAGTGATCGCCATGAAGGCAATGCACCATTCCGGGCAATTCCGCATGGCGATAGCGACGCGGTCGCCTTTATTGATGCCATAGCGCGTTGAGAGGGCATCCGCCAACTGCAATACCTGGCCCACCGCTTGCTTGAACGACAATCTTTGCCGCTGGTAGACCAGGCAGTCCTTGTCGCCGTAACTGGCGGCAAACAGATACAAATCCCGCAGATTCCCGGGCAAGCCACCAAATACCCTCCGGGTTTCTCCATCAATAACTGCTTCCTGCAGCGGAAACGGCCCCTGCTCACCGGTTACCCCGGCAATGACGGCCTCCAGTTCCTGGTAGTTCATCTCTCAAAAACCTCTGATCCTGGCGAACCGGTCCGAGTGATAGTATTCGTCCCCGTATTCCTGTCGTGCAGCCGCAGCACGTTTCATGAAGAACCCGATATCGTATTCATCGGTCATACCGATACCCCCATGCATCTGAACCGCTTCATTGACGGCCAGGCAAGCCACTCTGCCGCACTTGGTCTTGGCGCCGCTGGCCAACAAGGAGAGATCCTCACTGTCTTCGTCAATGGCTTCCAGTGCTTTCAGCAGCAGTGACCGGCACAGGTGAAGTTCACAGAAAAGGATCGCCGCGCGATGGTGTAAAGCCTGAAAACTACCGATTGCCACGCCGAACTGCTTGCGCTCTTTCAGGTATTCGATGGTCCGTTGAAAGGACTCCTCCGCGATACCCAACAATTCAGCCGACAGGCCGACGGCGCCAATATTCAGCGCTTTTCCCAAAGGAGTCCAGGCCTGTCCTAACTCGCCCAAGAGCGAATCTGCCCCGACTTTCACCGAATCGAATCGGACGTGTGCACTCCGGTGGTTGTCCGCATTGGTCGTCGACTCGATCTCTACGCCTTCGGCCCCTCTCTCAACCAGGAACAGGCTCAACCCGTCACGCTCGCCCGGGACGCCGCCGGTGCGAGCGGAGACGATAAATGCATTCGCATAAGCGCCATCTGTGACATGAGCCTTTACACCCTGCAGAACGAAGGAATCACCATCGGCAGTCGCCATCAATTCTGTTGCGGCCGGGTCGGCTTGAACACCTTCACGCCAGGCCAGCGCCAAAATCCGCTCACCAGAGGCCATGGCCGGCAACAGGGTGGATTTTTGCTGCTCGCTGCCTTCCCCGGAGATCAGCGAGGCGCACACCAGCGCCGAGGACACCAGGGGGGAAGTCGCGAGTGTCCGGCCGCATTCCTCCACCAGCAAACCGGCGCCGAGATAGCCGAACTCCAGTCCGCCGTAAGCTTCCGGGATGACGATTCCCGCCCACCCCATATCCGCCATTCCGGCCCATAAATCTTCGGACCATTCCCTACCGGAATCGCGAAGTTCCCGATGCAAGGACACGGGCGAACATTCGTTCAGGAAATCTTTGGCGGAATCCCGCAATAACTGCTGTTCTTCATTCAATACCAAGGCCATGCTTTTTCTCCCTGTTCAGGCGGGTAGCCCCAGGACTCGCCGGGCAATAATGTTCAGTTGGATTTCAGAGGTCCCACCCTCGATCGAGTTGCCTTTGCTGCGCAGCCAATGCTTGACCTGCGTGATCTGATGATCCCCTCCCCACTCGAGAGCAGCGGGCCCGCCAATCGACATCAGCAGTTCATTACGTATCTTGTTCAGCTCCGTTCCAAAATACTTCAGCATCGAGGACGCCGCACCCGCGCCCTGCCCCGCTTTCGTCTCGGCAACAGTCCGTTCGAGTGTCAGCGCAAATGCAATTTCGTCGATTTCGAACGCGGTGATATCCGCGCGCAGACCGCCATCCTGAAGTTTTCCATCCTTATCACCCCGAATCCGCAGTGCCGTGCCGCCCAGGGTCTCCCGGCCCGTCATCGCGATTCCGAAACCGCCGATCATTTCTCTTTCGTGAGTCAGCAGGTACTTGGCGATATCCCAGCCTTTGTTCAGTTCTCCGACCAGATTTTCCTTGGGAACCTCGACATCCTCGAAAAACGTCTCGCAGAAGGGTGAACTGCCGCTGATCAGCTTGATCGGACGAGTACTGACACCGGGCGAATCCATGTCGATCAGCAGGAAGCTGATTCCCTGATGCTTGGACGCTTCGAAATCCGTCCGCACCAGGCAAAAAATCCAGTCGGACTTGTCGGCATAGGAGGTCCACACTTTCTGGCCGTTGACGAGGAAATGATCGCCTCGGTCTTCAGCGCGGGCTTGCAGGCTGGCCAGGTCGGAACCGGCATTGGGTTCGCTATAGCCCTGGCACCAGCGGATTTCACCGTTCACAATTTCGGGAAT
>JAURLR010000082.1 GCA_030831135.1 Alphaproteobacteria bacterium | reverse complement strand
TACGCTAAGTAAGTTCAACAGCTTACCTGCTAAGTGATTGAAATCACTGGGAACAGTCACACACTGGGGGTGTGGGGGTCGGAGGTTCGAATCCTCTCGTCCCGACCAATTCACTGAAATCATCATGTTTTTGAACGCGTGTCGAGATACGGCGACGCTTTATTAACCAGATCGCGCGATAATACCGTTGAATTGCGTGAGGGGAGACCTGCGTCGTGTCTGATGCAGAAATACCGCTGCCCGAAGTCATAGGGTTTGAACACGGCTTCTTCAGGATGCTTGATGAGGCCTGTTTCCGCATGTCTGAACCTCAGGAAGGCCGGGCCATGCTCGTGGGCATGTTGGGGGAGCACAATGTGGCGTTGCCCCTGCGTGGGATCGCACGTGAGTTCAAAATTTCCGAGGATAGCCATGATGGCATCATGCTCGATCTGGTCGGTCGGGGATTGAAATTTGTCCCGATCCTCAAGGTTGGTGACCGGGTACCTTTGGAGGTGCTGAGCGGGCGGGCCTCCTGGGAGCCCGAACCTGAATTTGAAGCGCTCGCCCAGAAGCGTATCGCGCTGCAGATTGTGACCTGGCACAAGGGTGCACAGAAGGTCCTCACTGACTCCGATGCGATCGATGCCGAACTGGACAAAGATGGTGACGGGGCAAGGGGACAGGATGCCCTGGACGCGCTGGCGCAGAAACTGAGCGTCGACGATCCGCAGGCCGTTATTGATTCCGTGGTTGCGGAGGTTGCGCGGATCGAAATGCTGCGTAACCGCTACCGTGGAATATGCAGGATCAAGGGCAAGCTCGACGCGTTCATGTCCCTGCGCGCCAATGAAATGTCTGTGGTCACGGAACTGGATTCGGTGCTGCGGCTGATCGCATTTCCGATACGCCAGTTTTCCAAGCTGTTGAAGGAAGCTGATAGCGGTATTGCTGACGTCGAGACGATATTCGCCAGACACGAAGAGGTCTGCAGCACTCTTGAGGCGCAACGCAATGAATTGTTCAGCTGGATGTCGGCCTGGACTGCTGTCGTCGAGGCCTGGCAAACGGTTGACCCGAAACAGCCCGGAGACTTCAACCTGCTTGAACAGACCCGTGTGCTCAACCGGTTCCTGGCCCCACGCTATATGCCGGTCGATGAATGGAAATTGACGCTCGTCACGTCTCTGAACAAAGCCGAGAACGACTATCGGAAAGCGATGGCCTGGTAGCGCGTCTCAGCTCAGTTTCGCCGGCCGCGTGACAGACCGGTTCATGTCGCCACGGATCAATTGCTGAAAGACCGTCTCGATATTCTTCAGGCGGCGCACATAGGCGCTGCGCTGGTACAGGCGCAGCCGGACGGTATCCAGAATATCCTGATGTTTCTGTTGGCCGATTTCCGAGACGGCCTTCTGGATTCGGCGATCAGTTATGTTGCCCCGGTGAATCTCTTCACAGACCAGCAGGACCTGCGCTTCAAAGAGAATCGCGCCGATATCGGTGGGGGTGCGCTCATCACGCGAATCGGATTTGCGCCATTCCTCCAGCAACAGCTCGCAACGTGCGTGCAGATCCTGCTGCCCACCCGACGCGGGAGGTATTTCGAGTGTGTGTGTCGTATCGGCCATTCCAGGATCCGGAGATTCGACCATGGGACCGGGATCCATGGATCCCTCCAAGCCTTATTGCATCACTTCCGGGTAAACAGAGGATGAACCCGCCTCAGGCCGCGTCTTGTGCGTCCCGGATGGCCCGCCACACCCGATCGGGGGTTGCGGGCATGTCGAGTGACGTCACTCCGACCTCGGACAGTGCATCCATGATGGCATTCATCAGGGCCGGCATGGCGCCCACAGTGCCGGCTTCGCCCGCGCCTTTCACACCCAGCGGGTTGCGCTGGGTCGGCACTTCATTGCTGGCGATTTCCATGTCGGAGAAATTGTCGGCACGGGGCATGGCGTAGTCCATGAAAGAGCCCGAGAGAAGCTGGCCCGAATCCGGGTCATAGGCGATCTGTTCCATCAGAATCTGGCCCACACCCTGCGCAATACCGCCATGGATCTGGCCTTTCACGATGGTCGGGTTGATCATGATCCCCACATCGTCGACCACCTTGTAGCCAAGGATTTCAACGGTGCCGGTCTCCGGGTCGATCTCGACCTCACAGACATGGCTGCCGTTGGGATAGGTGTCCTGATCGGGGGCAAAGGTTGCGGTCTCATAAAGACCGGGCTCGAGTCCCGGCGGGAGTTTCGCGGGCAGGAACGACGCCTTTGCGACATCCTTGAGAGAGATTTCGCGGTCCGTTCCCGACACCCGGAAAATCCCGTCCTGGAACTCGATATCAGCTTCGCTGGCTTCGAGCTGGTGGGCTGCGATCTTTCGGGCCTTTGCCTCGATCTTGAGGGATGCATTGTGAAGCGCCGAGCCACCGATCACGGTCGATCGCGACCCCATGGTGCCGATGCCGAATGCCACGCGGTCCGTATCCCCGTCGATCACCCGGATATCCGAGGGATCGAGACCAAGGCGCTCACCGACGATCTGCTTGTAGACGGTTTCGTGTCCTTGGCCCTGACTCTTGGTGCCCATCAGGATCGTGGTGCTGCCATCGGTGGAGAACCGCACTTCGGCGAAGTCGGGAGACGGGGAGGCCGCCCGCTCGATCGGGTTCGCCATCCCGATGCCGCGCAGCTTGCCGTTTTCACGGGATGCGGCCTGGCGCGCGGGAAATCCGGCGTAGTCGGCCATCTTGAGGGCTTCGGCCTGGTTCTCGATGAAGGCGCCGCAATCATAGGTCAGGCCGAGGGCGGTTTTGACTGGCATCGCATCCGACGCGATCATGTTCTTGCGGCGTAATTCTGCCGGGTCGTAGCCCAGCTCGCGGGCCGCTTCATCGAGCATGCGCTCAATTACATAGGTCGCCTCGGGGCGGCCGGCACCGCGATAGGGCGCGGTGGGGTTGGTATTGGAATGCACGGTGCGGACCGACACATGGGCGGCAGGAATGTTGTAAACGCCGATCAGCGTGCCGACATTGGAGAAGACCGAAAGCAGGTTCCGGATCGCCGAGAGATAGGCACCGATATTGGCGATGGTCTGTACCCGCAGGCCAACGATCTTGCCCTGATCGTCGAATGCCAGTTCGGCCTCGGTCACGTTATCGCGGCCATGCTCGTCACCCTGTATGGCCTCGCTGCGTTCCGAGGACCACTTGACCGGGCGTCCGACTTTTCGGGAGGCCCAAAGCGTCAGGCGATGTTCGGCATATTGCCAACCCTTGGTGCCAAAGCCGCCGCCGACATCGCGGGAAACCACGCGAACATTCTGTTCGGGGATGCGGAAAATCTTCTCGGCCAGAAGCTGACGGACCCGATGGGGATACTGCACATCGGCATAAAGCGTGTAGCGGTCCTCGCGCGGGTCGTAGTCGCCGATGGCCCCGCGGGGTTCCATGTAGTTGGCGAAGACCCGGCTGATGACGAAACGCCGCTTGATCACATGGGCGGCACCGGCCAGTGCGGCCCCTGCTGCATCGGCATCGCCCGACTGGAACATGCCCGAGATATTATCGGGATAGTCGTCCCATACGCGCGGTGCGTCAGGTGCAACCGTTTGTGCCGTGTCGGTGATCGAGGGGAGCATGTCGAAGTCGATATCGATCAGTTCAGCGGCATCGCGCGCCTGATTGATCGTTTCGGCGACAACCATGGCCACCGGGTCGCCCACATAACGCACCCGGTCCGTGGCGAGCGGGGGCTGGGGCCGGTATTTCATGGGTTGCCCGTCCGGGCGTTTCCACTTGGCGGGCATGCCGGGAAACCCCAGATCGTCGGCGACCACATCGGCACCGACATAGACCACAAGCACGCCGGGGGCAGCTTTTGCTGCCGTCGTGTCGATCGAACGGATTTCGGCATGGGCATAGGGGGAGCGCAGAATATGCGTATAGGCCTGACCGGGAAGGTTGACGTCGTTGACGTAATAGCCGCGCCCGGTCAGCAGTCGCGGGTCTTCTTCGCGTCGGACGCCCTGTCCGATTCCAAACTTACCCATGAAAATAATCCTTTATGTCTCGATATGGCATGGATCGCGCGGCGCGCGTCAGCCTGCGACGTTCAGGGCAACGCGCCCCTTGTCGGTGAGTTTGCAGACAAGCCAGTCGGGCTTGATCGGGTTTTCAAACCAGGGTTCGGCAAAACCGTGCCGGATGCAGCTGCGGATCGTGCGGTCGCTGACCTTCTGACCGTCGCGGTCGAACAGGGGCAATTTGCCGCCGGGCTGGGACAGGCCGCGCAGCAACCAGTCACGCTGGGCACCGCTCAGCGGTCCGCGCGCCTTTGTCTTTCGGTCCCCGCGGGGGCGATGGGGCTGCAAAGCAACCACGTTGTTCACCTCTGCTCGCTTCTTGCTGACCGCCATTCCGTACCCTCATATCCCCGTCGACGAAATAACACAGCTTCCGCTTCATCGACCGGCGGGATCGTAGTGTAGAATGGGAGGAAGGCCAAGACTCGGCGAGCCGGAGGGCGCAATTGTGGACAAGCCAGACGAAGACCAACGCGCAAGCATGCTCTATGTCACCTGTGGTTCGACCGATCAGGCGCGCGAGATCGCGCGGCGTGTCGTTGAAGAGAAGATCGCTGCCTGCGCCAATATCATTACCGGGATGAAATCCATCTATCGCTGGGAAGGCCGCGTGGAGGAGGGCGATGAAGTCGTGCTGATCCTCAAGACGCGCGCATTGATGGTTCCAGAACTGAGCGCGCGTGTGCAGGAACTTCACAGCTTCGATGTGCCCTGCGTGGTCGAAATTCCGCTGGGACGTGGCAATCCGGATTACTTCGCCTGGATCGCCGCTGAAACCGTGCGTTCAGGTCCCGGGGAATGATGCGCCTGCCCACGGCCAGCCCGCAACGGAATGCACTTGTTTTCGCCGCCATCGCCCATGGTGCGATGCATCTGTTCGCGGCCTATTTCTTCACCATCGTGCTCGCCCTCGAACGGGTCTGGGAGATGCCCTATCCCGATCTGATCGAACTCTGGACGCCCGCAGCGCTGCTGATCGGACTGGCCGCACTTCCCATGGGCTGGATCGCGGATCGCTGGACCCGGGGCGGCATGATCGCGGTGAGTTTCATCGGCATGGGGGCTGCCAGCATGGTCGCGGGATTCATGGATGGTCCCGGGTCGATTGTTCTCGCACTTGCCGCTATAGGCATTTTTGCGGCGATCTATCATCCGGTGGGCATTCCCTGGGTGATGCGTCTGGCACCCCACAATCCGGGCAAGGCGCTGGCGATCAACGGCCTGTTCGGCGGCATGGGGGTCGGCGTGGCTGCGCTCACGGCGGGCTGTCTGATCGATCTCATCAGCTGGCGTGCGGCGTTCATTGTGCCCGGGGTGGCCAGTCTCCTGGTCGGTACGTCGATGTTCGTGATGCTGGGTCGGGGCCGGATTGCGGAACCGGGCAACAGCGAATCCGAAGATGCGTCGGGAGCGAGCCGCGGCGGCATGCTGCGCGGTGCGTTGCTGATCCTCGGC
>JAURLR010000081.1 GCA_030831135.1 Alphaproteobacteria bacterium | reverse complement strand
TATGAAGGTGCAGACGGCTGGACCATGGACAGCCAGCCTGAGGACTATATCGACGGCATGCTGCGCGGGATCATCGCTTTCGAAATGCCGATCACCCGGCTCGAAGGGAAATTCAAACTCAGCCAGAACCGCTCCCGGGCCGATCAGATCACGGTAATCGACCGTCTCCGCAAGAGCGGGCGGGCCGGCGATATTGCGCTAGCAAATTTGATGGAAATCCACTTGGGCAAGGCCTAGTCAGTATCCAGAAATCGTCAGGGACATCGAAATGGTCAGTGCAATACCCTCCCAAGACAGCAACAAGACTGTCGACAACACCCGCAATGCCCGCAACCGGATGCGCTACATACGTCTGATTGCGGTCGCCCTTATTGCGGCGTTGCCATTCGTGCAATCCGTCTGGTCGGTCGCCGGGCAGACACATGAGACATTTGAAATCATTGGCGTCGCGTTTTTGATCGTCTGCATTGCCGGACGCGTCTGGTGTTCTGCCTATATCGGCGGGCGCAAGAATTACGAACTCGTCCAGGACGGGCCGTTCTCGATTGTGCGCAATCCGCTCTATGTCTTCAGCTTCATCGGTGTCACCGGGATTGGACTCCTGACCGGCATGGTCACAATCACCATCTTCGCCCAGATCGTGTTTGTGCTGTTTCATCACGCGACCATCTTGCGCGAGGAAACGGTCCTGCGCGAGGCCTATGGACGGGCCTACCAGACCTATCTCGACACGGTACCACGCTGGATGCCGCGGTTTTCGCTCTGGCGGGAACCCGATGAAATCCGGGTCCGGCCACGATTTCTGTATCTGACCCTGCGGGATATCGCCTGGATCGTGCTGCTGTTTCCGTTCGTGGAGGCCATCGACGCGCTTCAGGTGGCGGGCCATCTGCCCGTGCTGATCCACCTGCCATAGGAAAGCTCTGCCCGGGTTTATTTGACCCGGCGGAGATGTGGGGGGGTCTTCTTGATCTTCGGTCCATCGCTCTGGCCTGACGCCCCCGGCCCACCACGACCGCGCATCAGGCGGTACAGATAATACACCGCCATGGTGATGATCAGCGCCCCGACGAGCCGCAACCCGGTCTCGAACGCCAGGTCTCTCCAGGCAAGAATGTCGGTCTTGCCGAGCGCCAGCACGAAAATCTGGATGGTCAGCCCCCAGAGCACGGCATATTTGAACGCACGCCAGGTCGAGGTCGCATAGACGCCGAGGCCGATATAGCCCGCCAGCGTAAACGGATTGGTATTCTGGCTGAGCGCCAGGGCCAGAAAATCAAGCATTGCAGTCGCTCACCTCACGTCTCGCCTGCGCACCCGCCGCGCGCTATAATTCCCGCAAGAACAACCAAAGTGCCCCGGAGGAACGCGTCATGCAACTCAGCGCAGACCAGTTGAAGCAATTCGATGAAGAAGGCTGGGTGTTCCTGCCTGACGTGTTCAGCCAGGACGAGATCAATGTCCTGACCGGCGAACTGCCGAAGATCTTTTCCATGGATCGCCCGGAAGTCTGGCGCGAGACCGGAAGTGATGCTGTGCGCACCGCCTTTGCCGCCCATTATTACAACGAGGCCTATCGCCGGCTGGGCCGCCATCCGCGCCTGATCGGCCCGGTGATGCAGCTGCTCGACGGTCCGGTCTACATGCATCAGTACAAGATCAACGGCAAAGCCGCCTTCGATGGCGATGTCTGGCAGTGGCATCAGGATTACGGCACCTGGGCACGCGACGACAAGATGCCCGAAGCACGCGCCATGAACATCGCGCTGTTTCTCGATGAGGTGACCGAGTTCAACGGCCCGCTTTACATCATCCCGCGCAGCCACAAGGGCGGGGTAATCGAAGCCGGCCACGACACCCTGACCACCTCCTATCCGCTCTGGACCCTCGACAAGGAAACCGTCGCGAAGCTCGCCGATGAAGGCGGAATGCTCGCCCCGAAGGGCAAGCCCGGCTCGGTGCTGTTGTTCCACTCCAACATCGTGCATGCCTCAGCACCCAACATCAGCCCCTGGGGCCGGGTGATCGTCTATCTGAGCCTGTGCCATGTGGACAATCACATCACCCAGTTCAAACGCGAGGAATGGATCGCACATCGGGATTTCGACCCGATCGAAGCTCTCGACGATGACTGCCTGATGGAACTCGCCCGCGAAAGCGCGGCGGCGGCGGAGTAGCCGCGGCATCCCACCAAGAACATCATGCCCGGACTTGATCCGGGTATCTTCTCGACACACGTCGTGACTTCGCCATGGATGCCCGGATCAAGTCCGGGCATGACGGTTTTGTAGAAGGGATATGCCCTCCCTACTTCTTCATCGGTGCGCGGTTCATGTTGTCTTCGATGGGCACCTGCAGGACGCGGCAGAAGGTTCCGACGAGCTGGTAGTAACCGACCATAACCGTCAGATCGACCACACCCTGATCGCCAAGTGACGCCCGGATTTCCTCAATCAGGGAATCCTCGACATCGTCATTGGTTGCGGTGATGCGTGCGAATTTCAGCGCCGGCCCGATCGGGGCAGGAAGCTCTTCGGCAGCCGGTGTGCCGCAGATCGCCTGCATGTCCTCGGGCATCCGGTGGATGTGGTGGCACCATTCGTACCAGTTGCCGACCTCCTGGGAGACCGTGCAGATCACCATCTCGCGCAGCAGTTCATCGAGAACGCTGTGGAAGCGCACATGCTCACCGACCGAGGCCACCGCCTCCATCGCGCCCGGGCTGCTGCCCATGCGGGCAAAAAGCTCGGGAATGTAGTCCAGCTTGCGGGTCTCGAGAATGTGGTTGTAAATGCCAATCTGATCCTGCGGGAAATCTTCCCGGGACACATACGGCACCTTGGCATTTTCCTTGTACTCGCGCATTGGGTCGTCTCCCCCTCGTGCTGCATTCGATAATTCGTCTAGAGTGCAGCCAGAATAGACACAAAAGGAAGGCCGGTCGAATGAACCTCCACGCCATGCTAGGCAAGCGCGCCGATGACAACAATCCGATCCGGGTTGGCCTGATCGGTGCCGGTAAGTTCGGGACGATGTACCTGTCGCAGGCCGCCCGGACCCGCGGTGTGCAGATCATGGCCATTGCCGATCTAGACCCCGATCGCGCGCGGGCCGCCTGTGCCCGGGTCGGCGGTCTCGACCCCAGTGCGGCAAGCTTCGAGGACGCACGCAAGACCGGTAACACCCATCTGACCGATGATTCCATGGCGCTGGTGGCCGCCGACGGGATCGAGGTGGTCATCGATGCCACCGGCAGCCCGGCGGCGGGCATCGCACATGCCCTGTCCTGCTGCGAGAACGGCAAGCATATCGTCATGGTGAACGTGGAAGCTGACGTGCTGGCCGGGCCGTTGCTGGCCGAACGCGCGCGGCAGGCCGGAATTGTCTATTCGTTGGCCTATGGCGACCAGCCTGCCCTGATCCACGAACAGGTGGACTGGGCCCGGGCCTGCGGGCTCGAGGTGATTGCGGCCGGCAAGGGCACCAAATATCTCGATGGCTATCACTACGTCACACCCGACGACGTCTGGGAGCATTACGGGCTGACGCCGGAACAGGCCAGTGCCGGCGGCATGAACCCGCAGATGTTCAACTCCTTCCTCGACGGCACCAAATCCGCCATCGAAATGGCTGCCGTCGCCAACGCCACAGGTTTGAGCCCGGCACCTGATGGGCTCGCCTTCCCGGCCTGCGGCACCCATGATTTGCCCCACATCATGCGCCCGCGCAGTGAGGGCGGCGTGTTGCACCACAAGGGTCAGGTCGAGGTCATCAGTTCCGAGGAACGCGACGGCCGCCATGTGGTCGGCGACCTGCGCTGGGGGGTCTATGTGGTCTTCGAGGCCCCAACCGACTACGTCCGGGCCTGCTTTGACGAATATGGCCTGCTGACGGATTCCTCGGGCAGCTATTCAACCCTCTGGAAGCCCTTCCATCTGATCGGGCTGGAACTCGGTATTTCTGTGGCCAGCGTGGCGCTTCGCCACGAATCGACGGGCGCCCCCACCGGGTTCCGGGGCGATGCAGTGGCGACAGCCAAGCGCGACCTCAAGTCCGGGGAAGACCTCGATGGCGAAGGCGGCTTCACGGTCTACGGCAAGCTGATGCCCGGGGCGGCCAGTCTCGCGGCGGGCGGCCTGCCGATTGGTCTGGCCCATCATGTAAAGCTGAAGAACCCCGTCGCGAAGGACCAGCCCGTGCGCTGGTCCGATGTCGACATTGATGAGACCAGTCAGTCGGTTCGGGTCCGGCGTGAAATGGAAGCCATGTTCGCCAACACCGACACACAGGCCGCGCGGTAACCCAACCCGGTTGCGCACGACGCCGCGCTGGATTAGGTAACCGCCACCATGCCCGACGGAACGCCCGATACCACGGCCTCGACGCCGCTTGAACGCTATCGCGAACTGCGCGCGGCGAATGCGCTGATGCGCGACCCTTCGCAAAAGCTCGCGGTGGAGAAACTGCAAAGCCTGCATCACGCGCTCAACGGTTATCAACCCGCAGGGGACAGCTGGCTATCGGGATGGAAAGACCGGTTCGGACTGGGTCGGCGCTCGGAAGAACCGCCTTTGGGCCTTTACATGTACGGCCCGGTGGGACGCGGCAAATCCATGCTGACGGATATGTTTTTCGACACTGCGCCCGTCGAGCGCAAGCGCCGGGTGCATTTCCATGCCTTCATGCTGGAAGTTCAGAAGCGCCTGACCGATCTGCGCCGGCGTGGGAAGCAGGACGACCCGCTGATGCAGGTCGCCAACGAAATAGCCCGGGAAACCTGGCTGCTGTGCTTTGACGAGTTTCATGTCGTCAACATCGCCGACGCCATGATTCTGGGCCGGTTGTTTCAAGCTTTCTTCGACCACGGGGTCGTGATTGTTGCCACTTCCAATGTGGCCCCGCAGGACCTTTACAAAGGCGGGCTGCAACGCGAGCGCTTCCTGCCCTTCATCGACCTGATCCTGCAGAAACTCGATGTGCTGGATATCGGTGCTGGCCGGGATTTCCGGCTCGACCGCCTGAAGGGCGATCCGGTCTGGCACACCCCGCTGGGCCCGGACTCAACCGCCATGCTGGACAAGGCCTTTGCGACCCTGACAGACGACGCAGATCCCCAGCCCGAGGATATCGAGCTGCAGGGACGTTCGCTTATCGTGGAACGCACCGCACGGGGCGTGGCGCGCTTTACCTTTGACGAATTGTGCAACAAACCGCGCGGCGCAGCGGATTTTCTGGCGATTGCTGCCCGCTTTCACACCGTCATGATCGACGACATTCCCCAGCTTGCTGCGGCCGAACGTGATGCTGCAAAGCGGTTCGTGGTGCTCGTCGATTCCCTCTACGAGCACAAGGTGAACCTGTTTGCCAGCGCGGCGGCAGCGCCGGAATCGCTTTACACGCAGGGCGATACGGCGTTCGAATTCCAGCGCACGGTGTCACGTCTGATGGAAATGCAGGCCGAAGATTATCTGGACAGCCCGCATCTTCCGTGAGGTTCTGACGTTAGTGTGAAACAGCGATGCGGATATCCCTTCGATAACCGCCATATCCGATCACAAGTCAGGCAGGCTTCCTTGGCATCCCACTCTACAATCGCGGACATCTATCTGACGGCCCTGCCTTCGGTGCGCGGGAAGCCGCTGCGCGAGATGCCCCGGCATCTCTACACCTATGTCTGGAAGGTCAGCCGAACCCAGCAAATCCGGCTGTGTCTGCTCACCGTACTCATTTTCCCGCTCTCACTCGCACCTCTCGAATTGCAGCGCCGGATCGTCGACGATGCGATCAAGAACGGCCTGACGGAGCTTCTGTGGATGCTGGGAGGCCTCTATTTTCTCAGCCTGATCCTGCATGGCGGCCTCAAATACGCTCGCAACATTTACCAGAACCGGGTGTCGGAAGGTGTGATCCGGCTTTTGCGTCGTCGGGTTGTCCGCCACGATGAGATGCAGGCGGACGCCGATGCGGGCACCCGCCAGTCGATTATCGCGTCTGAAGCGGAGTTGCTGGGGGCTTTCGTCGGCGAAAGCGTTTCGTTTCCGTTCCTTCAGGCCGGCATCGTCATCAGCATCGCTGGCTACATGCTGATCGTGGAGCCCGTCATGGCCGTTATAGCGATTGGCTTTTTCGCACCTTCGCTCCTGATCGTTCCCTTCATTCAGAAAAAGGTGAATGCGCTGGCCGAAGAGCGGACAACCGAGGCGCGCAAGCTTGGGGACAATGTGCTCGAAGAGGACGGCGACAATATTGAAAAGTCAGAATCCCTGATCGAAAACATCTATGGCATCCGCATCCGGATCTTCTATTACAAGTACTTCATGAAATTCCTGAACAACCTGATCGGCCATCTCGGCCCGTTGAGCATCCTGATGGTCGGCGGATTTCTGGTGATTCAGGGCGAAACGGAGATCGGAACCATCGTCGCTTTCATTTCAGGCTATGAGCGAATGATCAATCCGGCGCGTGACCTGCTCAACTTCTATCGACGTCTGTCAGCCATGCGCGTCCAGTACCGACTCGTCCGCGATGCCGCTTCGGAAGGCTCCTGATCCCTCCGGCACAAATTCCTTGCCAGACCGTCCCTTGAACCGTCCGGACATACAGGCTACACGTCGCCCGCAATCAGGCGCGCCACGGGTTGTTCGGCGGGCTTTCAACGAATTCGCGATGGTGGAGACAACACGCAAATGGCACGCAACAAAATCGCGCTGATCGGCGCAGGAAATATCGGCGGCACGCTCGCTCATCTGGTTGGATTGAAGGAACTCGGCGACGTGGTCCTCTTCGACATCGTCAAGGGCATGCCTGCGGGCAAGGCGCTTGACCTGGCAGAATCCTCACCGGTCGAAGGCTTCGATGCCAAGATGGTCGGCGCCAGCAGCTATTCCGCCATCAAGGGCGCGGATGTGGTGATCGTCACCGCCGGGATCGCCCGCAAGCCGGGCATGAGCCGCGACGATCTGATCGGCATCAACACCAACGTGATGGAATCCGTCGGCGAAGGCATCAAGAAGAACTGCCCGGACGCTTTCGTGATCTGCATCACCAACCCGCTGGACGTGATGGTCGGAATTCTTCGTGAGGCTGCCGGCCTGAAGAAAAACATGTGCGTCGGCATGGCTGGCGTTCTCGACAGCGCCCGCTTCCGCTATTTCCTCGCTGAGGAATTTGATGTTTCCGTGGAAGACGTAACGGCCTTCGTGCTGGGCGGCCATGGTGACACCATGGTGCCGTCGGTTCGTTATTCGACGGTGGCCGGCATTCCGATCCCGGATCTGATCAAGATGAAGTGGACCACTCAGGCCAAGATCGACGCCATCGTCAAGCGCACCCGTGCGGGTGGCGGTGAAATCGTCGAACTGCTCGGAAATGGCTCGGCGTTCTATGCCCCGGCATCTTCGGCCATCGCCATGGCCGAATCCTACCTCAAGGACAAGAAACGCGTGCTTCCCTGTGCGGCCTATCTGGACGGCGAGTATGGCGTGAAGGGCATGTATGTTGGCGTGCCGGTCGTGATCGGTGCCAAGGGCATCGAGCGGATTGTCGAGGTCAAGCTCGACGCCAAGGAGCGCGCCGCCTTCCGCAAATCGGTCAAGGCCGTGGAAGACCTGGTTGCCGCAACGAAAAAGCTGCAGCGCGAATCCAAAAAGAAGTAGAGGTTCATCCTGGATACGCGAGTGGTCCGGTGCGCTTGCGCACTGGACCACGAGTGCTAAAGTTTCCGCGTGTTAACCACGTTTTGATCAGTCGAGCTTCAAGAATACCAATGTTAGTGCGCTGTATCGTTAATCCTCTCGTAACGCCGGGACGTCATGTTCCCTGCGGTCAACAATCTTCCGGACCATTGCATTCATGAACATCCACGAATACCAGGCCAAAGGCCTGCTCGCGAAGTTCGGCGTCGCAGTTCCGCGCGGTTCTGTCGCCTATACCGCTGACGAAGCGAGCAAGGCAGCAGCAGAACTGGGCGGCGCCATCTGGGTCGTCAAATCCCAAATTCACGCCGGCGGCCGCGGAGCCGGGCATTTTGCCAATGCTCCCGATGGCGGCGGCGGTGTTCGCCTGGCCCGTTCCGAGGCCGAAGTGCGCGACCATGCCGAAGCCATGCTCGGCAATGTCCTTGTTACCAAGCAGACCGGTGAGGACGGCAAGGAAGTCAAGCGCATCTATGTCGAGGAAGGCTGTGATATCGCGCGCGAACTCTATCTGAGCCTGCTCGTGGACCGCGAGACCTCGCGTATCGTGATCATCGCCTCGACAGAAGGCGGCATGGACATCGAGACCGTGGCCGAGGAAACCCCGGAGAAGATCGCCACCGTGGCCATTGATCCTGCGACCGGCATCATGCCTTTTCACACCCGTGAGATTGCCTTCGGACTGGGTCTTGAAGGCTCTCAGATCAAGAGTTGCGCAAAATTCCTGATGGCCATGTACAAGGCCTTCGTGGAGATGGACGCCGCGCTTGTCGAGATCAATCCGCTGGTCGTGACGGGGAGCGGAGATGTCATCGCACTCGATGCCAAGATGAACTTCGATGACAATGCGCTTTACCGGCACCCCGATATCGAAGAACTGCGCGACGAAGACGAGGAAGACCCCGCCGAGCTCGAAGCCACCAAGCACGAGCTCAACTATATCCGGCTCGACGGCTCGATCGGCTGCATGGTCAACGGTGCAGGACTGGCCATGGCGACCATGGACATCGTCAAGCTGCATGGCGGCGCACCGGCCAACTTCCTGGATGTTGGCGGCGGTGCCACCAAGGAGCGGGTTACGACAGCCTTCAAGATCATTCTGTCCGACCCCAATGTCGAAGGCATTCTGGTCAACATTTTCGGTGGCATCATGCGGTGTGACGTGATTGCGGAGGGCATCGTCGCCGCCGCACGCGAAGTCTCGCTGCATGTTCCGCTTGTGGTGCGCCTTGAAGGTACAAACGTGGATCTCGGCAAGAAAATTCTCGCCGAATCCGGATTGCCGATCATTACGGCAGATGATTTGGGCGACGCGGCCGAAAAGGTCGTGAACGCTGTGAAGGAGGCGGCTTAACGCCATGTCTGTACTCGTCAACAAAGATACCAAGGTCATTTGTCAGGGCTTCACGGGAGCCCAGGGCACATTTCATTCCGAGCAGGCCATCGCCTATGGTACGAAGATGGTCGGCGGTGTGACGCCGGGCAAAGGTGGCTCGACCCATCTCGACCTGCCCGTGTTTGACACGGTCAACCAG
>JAURLR010000080.1 GCA_030831135.1 Alphaproteobacteria bacterium | reverse complement strand
GGATTACGCGATGAGCGTGATCGTCGGTCGTGCGTTACCGGACGTGCGGGATGGTCTGAAACCAGTCCATCGACGAGTGCTTTTCGCGATGCATGAGTCCAACAACGTCTGGAACCGTGCATACGTGAAATGCGCCCGCGTTGTCGGGGAGGTCATGGGTAAGTACCACCCGCACGGTGACTCGGCCATCTATGACACGCTGGTTCGTATGGCGCAGGACTTTTCATTGCGCTATCCGCTGGTCGATGGCCAGGGCAACTTCGGCTCGATTGACGGCGACAATCCCGCGGCAATGCGTTACACCGAGTGCAGGCTCGAGAAAATCGCAGCCGAGATGCTCGCTGACATCGACAAGGAAACGGTCGATTTCAATCCGAATTACGACGGCAAGGAGCTTGAGCCGGCCGTGTTGCCCGCTCGCATTCCGAACCTGCTGATCAACGGATCTGCCGGCATTGCGGTTGGCATGGCCACCAATATTCCGCCGCACAACCTGGGCGAGGTCATTGATGCCTGCCAGCTGTTGTTGCGCAATGCCGATGTGTCCATCGATGAACTGATTGAACTGGTGCCAGCTCCAGATTTCCCCACTGCGGGAATCATCTACGGGCTGGTGGGTGTTCGGGAGGGGTATCGCACAGGGCGCGGGCGCGTCGTGATGCGTGCAAAGACGCATTTTGAAGAGCTGGACAAAGGCAACCGCAGCTCGATCATCGTTGACGAGCTGCCCTATCAGGTCAATAAGCGGGTCCTGCTTGAGCGCATCGCCGATCTGGTCAACGAAAAGAAGATCGAAGGAATCTCCGATATCCGTGATGAGTCGGACAAATCCGGCATGCGGGTTGTCATTGAGCTCAAACGCGGCGAGATGCCCGAGATCGTTCTGAATAACCTGTACAAGCACACCCAGCTTCAGGACACCTTCGGGATCAACATGGTTGCTCTGGTCGACGGCCAGCCGCGCCTGCTGAATCTGAAGCAGATGCTTGAGTACTTCCTTTCGCATCGGCGCGAGGTCGTGACCCGTCGGACCGTCTACGAACTGCGCAAGGCGCGTGACCGTGGCCATGTGCTTGAAGGGCTGGCGGTGGCGATTGCGAACGTCGACGAGATGATCGAGCTGATCAAGACCTCGCCGACTCCTCCGGTTGCCAAGGAACGGCTGATGGCCAAGGACTGGTCTGCGGGGGTCGCCGGCGAGATGCTGGCCCGAGCAGGAGCCGATGTCAGCGCCTACAAGCCCGAGGGTCTGGAGCCGCACTGGGGTCTGCATGGCAGCACCTATCGGCTTTCCGATACGCAGGCGCAGGAAATCCTGCAGATGCGGCTTCAAAGGCTCACTGGCCTTGAGCAGGACAAGATCGTGCAGGAGTACCGGGAGGTCATTGAGACGATCTCCGACCTGCTGGACATTCTTGCGCGCCCCGAGCGGATCACTGAAATCATTCGCGATGAACTGGCCGCAATCCGGGCCGAATTTGCCGAGGGTAAGGCCGATTCGCGTCGTTCTGTGATCGAGCTGAATGCGACGGAGCTCGGGACTGAAGACCTGATCACACCCACCGACATGGTGGTCACGCTCTCTCATTCGGGCTACGTGAAGAGCCAGCCGTTGTCCGAGTATCGGGCCCAGCGGCGTGGGGGGCGGGGCAAGCTTGCGACGGCGACCAAGGATGAGGACTGGGTCGACCAGCTGTTCATTGCGAATACCCACGACTACATTCTGTGCTTCTCGAATCGGGGCCGCGTTTATTGGCTTAAGGTCTGGGAGGTGCCGCAGGGTACCCGGACCTCGCGCGGTCGTCCGATCGTCAATCTGTTCCCGCTGACCGATGGCGAGAAGATCACGGTCGTGCTGCCCGTCAAAGCCTTTGATGAGCAGCATTTCGTGTTCATGTCGACCGCGCTGGGCACGGTCAAGAAGACGCCGCTCACTGATTTCTCCAATCCTCGCAAGGCCGGCATCATTGCCGTCGATCTTGATGAAGGCGACTTCCTGATCGGCGCGGCCGTCACCGACGGACAGCATGATGTGATGTTGTTCTCGGACGCCGGCAAGGCTGTGCGCTTCGATGAGAACGATGTGCGTCCGATGGGCCGTGCAGCGCGCGGCGTGCGCGGCATGCAGCTCGATGAAGGGCAGCGCGTCATTGCAATGCTGGTTGCTGAAAACGAGCAGCAGTCCGTGCTGACGGCCACCGAGAACGGCTTCGGCAAGCGCACCCCGATTGGCGAATACACGCGCCACGGTCGGGGTACCAAGGGCATGATCGCCATCCAGACCAGCGAGCGTAACGGCAAGGTGGTCGCCGCTGTGCTGGTCGATGAGCGCGATGAGCTGATGCTGATCACCACGGGTGGCGTCCTGGTGCGCACCCGTGTTGCCGAGATCCGTGAGATGGGGCGGGCTACGCAAGGGGTTACGCTGATTTCCGTGGACGAAGGGAACCATCTGTCCGGCGTTCAGCGCGTGATCGAATCCGACCCCGACGACCCTGACAGCGACGCCCCCGATGCGGGAGGCGAGTCCGAGCCGACTGACGCCTGACTGCGGATCATCGGCTTCAGATGATCTGCCTGGCTCAGCGCTCGCGGCGCTCTGGTGGCGAACTGCACCGCT
>JAURLR010000079.1 GCA_030831135.1 Alphaproteobacteria bacterium | reverse complement strand
GGCCAGCATCGGTTTGACGGGCGGCTCGACCGGCAGCCCGAAATAGGTCCCGATACCGGCCGCAAGCGCAACAGGTAGCCACAAGACCCAACGCTCACGTTCGGCCAGAAGCCTGTCCCGCAGCCAGCGGATCGGCGCTGTGCTTGGTTTCTGCTGCAAAATTCCGGTCGCCATGGTTGCTCGAACCAAGCGTCGGACAGCTTTGGCGGGCCGTCAAGACGCCAGATCCCGCGATCTTGCATTGAAATACGGCGCGTCAACGTTCATAGGAGGCCCTGAGCTTCAGGCACGCCAACCGGAATCCCGCACCCATGACCGTCGTAACCCGCTTTGCCCCTTCTCCCACCGGATATCTGCATATCGGCGGCGCGCGTACGGCGCTGTTCAACTGGTTGTTCGCGCGACACCATGCCGGCAAATACGTCCTGCGTGTCGAGGACACGGACCAGAAGCGGTCCACCCAGGACGCCATCGACAAGATTTTCGAAGGCCTGTCCTGGCTGGGCCTCGATCACGATGGTGACGTCGTCTACCAGTCCCAGAATGCCGGTCGCCACGCAGAAGTCGCCGCGCAACTGCTGGCCGAGGGTAAAGCCTATCGCTGCTATTGCAGCCCCGAAGAGCTTGCCGAGATGCGCGAAACCGCCAAGGCCGGCGGTCCCACACGGGTTTACGACAATCGCTGGCGGGACCGCGATCCCTCGCAGGCCCCGGCAGATATCGAACCGGTTGTCCGAATCAAGATGCCGCTGGATGGCGAAACCACGATTTCCGACCTCGTGCAAGGAGACGTGACACGGACCAACGACACGCTGGATGACTTCGTGATCCTCCGCTCCGATGGCACACCGACCTATATGCTGGCCGTGGTCGTCGACGATCATGATATGGGCGCGACCCATGTGATCCGGGGCGATGACCATCTCAACAACGCCTTTCGCCAGTTCCACCTCTACAAGGCCTGTGGCTGGGAGGTTCCCGCTTTCGCACATATCCCGCTGATTCATGGCGCGGATGGCGCAAAAATGTCCAAACGCCACGGTGCATTGGGTGTCGATCACTATGCCGATCTGGGAATTCTTCCCGAAACTATGCGGAACTACCTGCTCCGGCTGGGCTGGTCCCATGGCGATGACGAGATCATTTCAACCCAGCAGGCGATCGAATGGTTCAACCTGGACTCGGTCGGCCGGTCGCCGGCCCGGTTCGATATGGACCGGCTGCTGAACCTGAACGCCCATTATCTCAAGGAGGCCGATCCGGCTGATCTGAGTGCACAGGTGATGGAATTGGCGGCTGCCGGTACGGACAAGAGCCTTTCCCCCGACGCACAAAACCGCCTGACCAAGGGCATTTCTGGCCTCGTTCAGCGTGTTAAAACAATCAATGAAATTGCTGATTCTGCAGGACTTTACCTGTTTGATGCACCGCTCACTTTCAATGACAAGGCGCGCGATCTGCTTGCCAATCCGGATACGCAAAAACACATCTCCGAACTTGCCGAAATTCTCGGTGGGGTTACATTGTGGGACGAGAGCCAACTCGATACCGCAGTCCGCGAATATGCGGAGCGAAACGAACTCAAGCTGGGTCAAGTCGCGCAGCCATTGCGGGCTGCGCTGACCGGAAGTAACGTTTCGCCCGGGATTTTCGAAGTCATGGTTGTGCTGGGGCGGGATGAAACCCTCGCACGTCTGGAACAGGCCTCGACCTAGAGCCCATCGGTTCGGGAATCGCACCGGGTGACGTTGCCCAATGGCCTTCTGGCCATTAGAGTGCGCTGCAACATAACTATGGCTCAAAGCCCTGTACCAGTCGGTACGTCGGCGCGAGCTAGCTGGGGAAGATTTACATGAGTGAAGCAAAATCCGCTGGTACCGCGACCCTTACCGTAGACGGGCAGACCGTTGAACTTCCGATCCTTGAAGGCACGGAAGGCCCGAAGGTAATTGATGTCCGGAAGCTGTATTCCCAAACGGGCATGTTCACCTATGACCCCTCCTACACCTCGACGGCGAGTTGTGACTCTGCCCTGACCTATATCGATGGCGAAGTCGGCATTCTGCGTCATGGCGGTTACACGATTGAGCAGCTGGCCGAGAAAAGCAGCTTCCTCGAAGTCTGCTATCTGCTGCTGCACCGCGAGTTGCCTGACGCGGCGACCCTCAAGGATTTCGAGCATACGATCACCTATCACTCGATGATCCACGAGCAGATGCGCAATCTCTACAGCGGGTTCCGCCGCGACGCGCATCCGATGGCCGTGATGATCGGTGTCGTGGGTGCCATGTCGGCCTTCTATCATGACTCCACCGACATCAACGATCCGCAGCAGCGCCTGATTGCCTCGCACCGTCTAATTGCGAAGATGCCGACGATTGCAGCATGGGCCTACAAATACTCGGTCGGCCAGCCCTTCCTCTATCCGCGCAACGACCTCGGCTATTCCGAGAACTTCCTGCGCATGACCTTTGGTGTCCCGGCCGAAGAGTACAAGCCCAGCGCCGCCATCGTGGATGCGATGGACAAGATCTTCATTCTGCATGCCGATCATGAGCAGAACGCCTCGACCTCGACGGTTCGTCTCGCCGGCTCGTCCGGCGCGAACCCGTTTGCATGCATCGCGGCAGGTATCGCCACCCTGTGGGGGCCTGCCCATGGCGGCGCCAATCAGGCCGTGCTGGAAATGCTCGACCAGATTGGTCACAAGGACAACATTCCCGAATTCCTGGAGCGCGCGAAGGACAAGGACGATCCCTTCCGCCTGATGGGCTTTGGCCATCGCGTCTACAAGAACTATGACCCGCGCGCCGGCGTTCTCAAGAAATCCGCCGACGCGGTGCTTGAGGAACTGGGTGTCGAGGACGACCCGCTGCTCGAACTCGCCATGGAACTGGAAAAGATCGCGCTGGAAGACCCCTATTTCGTGGATCGCAAGCTGTTCCCGAATGTGGACTTCTATTCGGGCATCATTCTCAAGGCCATTGGCTTCCCGACCAGCATGTTCACGGTGCTGTTCGCACTCGCGCGTACGGCTGGCTGGATTGCGCAGTGGAAAGAGATGATCGAGGATCCCGATCAGCGTATCGGACGTCCGCGCCAGCTTTATCTCGGTGCCACCGAGCGCGATTACGTCACGCCGGACAAGCGGTAACACCATTTGAAAGACGCGCGCGACGCGCCGTCAGAAGCCCCGACAGATCCCGGGCGTGTCCCTCTTGAGGACCGCTGGGGACCTGTGACGGGGCGCCGGCGTTTCGAGACTGAGGCGCCGGCCTTCCGGCGCCGCTGGTTTGCGGCAATCCTTTGCCTTGTCGCGCTTGTCGGTGCTTTGGCCCTTCTCGGGCTATAGCCGCTCAGTCCTTGTCGAAGGACGATCCATCCTTACGTATGAAGTTCGGCTTTCCGCCCCGTACCGCATTAGCCATGTCGATGTCGGGATAGGTGACATCCTCATCCACGGGCCGGTCGCCGACCTCAAGCACCAGCAGGTCCGCATTTGAACGATTCACGATGGCGTGGCCGTTAGGATTTCCTGCGGGAAATCCAGCCGCCATCCCGGCGGTCAGCACGGTATCGCCTTCGTCGGTCACAAGCGTTGCCTCACCTTCCAGGACATAGACGAACTCATCCTGCTTGGAGTGCCAATGGCGCGCTGAGGACTGGGCACCGGGTTCGATACGCAAGACGTTGACCCCAAACTTCGTCAGGCCCAGCGGAGGGGACAGCCGAGATCTGTGGCGTCCCTTGACGATCTGGTCATGGGGCGCGGGATAGGGTGTACCGGATTCGACCGGCAGCTCAGCGGGATCAACGATCATATCTCCGGCGCGGCGTTTCTCGTCAGCCATTCTATCAGCCCTCAATCAGTTCGATCTTGTAACCATCCGGGTCCTCGATGAAGGCAATCACCGTGGTCCCATGCTTCATCGGCCCGGGCGCACGCGAAATCGTCACGCCTTCTGCCTCCAACTGGCTGCAGGTTGCATAGATATCGGGAACACCAACAGCGAGATGCCCAAACCCGGAACCGTGGCTATAGGGCTCGTCCTGATCCCAGTTATAGGTCAGCTCAAGCACTGTTTCCGTGGTCTCGTCGCCATAGCCGACGAAGGTGTTGGTGAAACGTCCGCCCTCAAAATCCTTCTGGCGCAGAACCTTCATACCCAGCAGGCGGGTATAGAAATCGATGGATTTGTCCTGGTCCTTCACACGGATCATCGTGTGAAGCAGGCGAAATGCCGGTTGATCTGCCATGTCCTGATCGTCCCTCGGTGACTGCCTGTTTCAAAGTCTGTGAATGTCTTAGCCGGTCCGCGACGCGGCAACAATCGCGCGGATCGTGCGCGCCG
>JAURLR010000078.1 GCA_030831135.1 Alphaproteobacteria bacterium | reverse complement strand
CGATTCTGACGCCGAAATTGCACGGGACCTGCGCCTGCTCGTCCGTGAGCGTCTGGTTTCGGGCGACAGCGACGAACAGGTTGTAAACTACATCGTGGCGCGGTACGGCGATTTCGTGCTGCTCCGCCCGCCCTGGCAGCCCAACACCTACAGCCTTTGGCTGGCCCCGCCGCTCATGGCCTTCGTCATCGCAACCCTCGCGGTGATGTTTTTCCGGAACTACCAGATCCGCAAAACCGCTGGGCTCGGCCCCGACCCTCTCTCACCGGACGACCGGGCCGAACTCGATGCTCTGGTGGAACGAATCGCGGCCACGACGCCGCCCGCCGCCAGCCATCATAGTCAGTTCCGGACAGAGCTCGCCGAAGGTCTCAAGCCGCATACGGACGAGGCCGAGGACGCTGATGCTTCGGAGTCATCAGAGGCAGAAGACCCGAATGGCCCGGAAACCGACAAGAGCGAACACCCCCGATGACGTTGTGGATTATTCTTGCTGCCATCACGGCGCTTGCGCTGGTCTGGACAGGCTGGCCGCTGTTGCGTCCCAGACCCCCAGCAGAGGAACGGAGCGCGTTCGACGAAGTGGTCTATCTGGACCAGCTTGAGGAACTCGAGAAAGACCTCGGGCGCGGCCTCGTCGATGAAAGCCAGGCCGAAGCCGCCCGGACAGAAATCGAACGCCGCCTGCTGGCTGCCTCACGCAGCACGGGCACGTCTCCACCCTCTCCCATGCGGCGACACCTCACTCTGGCAATTCTGTTGCTGGTATCGGTTCCCGTGATCGCCCTGCCGCTTTACAATCATCTCGGCTCACCGGGATTGCCCGATCAACCCTTTGCCCAGCGCGCACCTGCCGCGCCTGTGTCCAATGGCATCATCGCGCAGGCACGCGAGCGGCTCGAAGAGGCCGAACGCCGGACCGTTGCAACCCCCAACGACCCGGATGTGTGGTTCGACCTCGGTCGCTTGCAGCTCGTTGCGGGAGACAGCGACAGCGCAGTCGCCTCCCTTTCCCGAGCGCTCGAACTTGGCGACAACCGCGCGGATATTGCGTCGACTTATGGCGAGGCCGTGACGCGGCAAGCCGACGGCGCTGTCACCTCCAAAGCGCGGCAAGCCTTTGCCACCGCACTCAACGGAAACCCCGAAGACCCCCGGGCCCGCTATTTTCTCGCCCTGTCGGAATATCAGGAAGGACGTGAAGAAAACGCCCTGCGTGCCTGGGCGGCTCTCGCCCGCATGGCACCTGCCGGGGCGCCCTGGCTCCCCGCCGTCGAAGCCCGGATTCGCGAAACCTCTGCTGATCTCGGTGAAGACCCCGCGAACTGGCTGCCCGCACGACCCGCGCAAACCCCGACGGGGCCATTCGCTGGCCGCGGGCCAACGGGCGATGACGTGGCGGCAGCCCAGGACATGACACCAGAAGAACGCCAGGAGATGATCCGCGGCATGGTCGAGGGGCTGGCCGCGCGTCTCGAAGATGAACCCGGTGATGTGGAAGGCTGGCGACAGCTTGCCCGGTCACGCGGCGTACTCGGCGACCCGGAGGGCGCAGCGGCCGCCTATGACAGTGCCCTTGCTCTGGAACCCGATCACCCCGAGACACTTTTGCGCGGCGCGCTTGCGGCAGCCGAAGCCGGTGACACCACCGCCGCGCGCGCGCGATTTGTCCGGCTGCGCTCACTGGTGCCCGCCGATAGCGAGGTGTCCCGCATGGTCAACCAGGCCATCGAACGGCTGGATGCCGCAAATGCTGCAGGGACCCCCAATCAATAGATGGCTGATTTTCTCAGCCTGACACGATTGATTGCGAGCGGTTTTGTAACGGGGGCCATCCTCTATGCCATCTATCGCGGATTGCGATGGCGATTTCCAAATCTTGGACCATGACACAGAATTGCCACAACGCACCGTGACTGCCGATCGAACCGTGCATATGCGCGAATCCTGTACCTTTATCTCGCAGCCCTACCCCGAAGACCTCGATCATGTTCGGACACAACCAAACGATCCTGCTCGCTAAGCGCACCCCGATATGCGACACTCTGCCGCAGTTAACGATGGGCACCCGTGTGGGCCGGTGCCAGCATGTTTCCGGACCGCAACGGTGAACCTTCCAACAGAAAGGTAAACCGATGAACGTTGACGCCATTCTTCAGAACAAGGGGCATGCTGTCGAAACGGCACGCCCGGACTGGCCCGTATCCCGGGTTTGCGCACGACTGGATGAACTGGGCGTGGGCGCGCTGGTTGTCAGTGCCGACGGGCTGCGTGTTGATGGAATCGTTTCGGAACGGGACGTGATCCATCAGATTGCCCAGGGCGGTCCAAAGACTCTCGAACGACCGGTGGCCGAGATCATGATCCGATCCGTGGTCACATGCCGACGCTCGGACAATATCGCGCACCTCATGGAGACAATGACCGAGCGCCGAATTCGCCACCTGCCCGTGGTTGAGGACGACCAGCTGATCGGGATCGTGTCGATCGGTGATGTGGTCAAACACCGAATTCTCGAAACCGAACGCGAGGCACACGCGCTCCGCGAATATATTGCGAGCTGATAAACCCGATATAAATCAGTTTCTTATGAGTGTTTGTAAGGGTTTTTAATGCGGATGCGCCCCGCACTCCGGAACGAAAACCGGCGCGGTTCGTTTATGGGCTGAACATCAATTTGTCCGTCATGCGGCAAAGGAGACCCATCATGAACGCATCCAAAGGAATTCTCATCGCGCTTGGGGCGGTTGTCATCGCTGCCGTCGCCGTGTTTCTCATCTGGTTCATGGATGTCGACTAGACCGAAGAAACCCGCTTGCCGTCCGTGACAATCGAGGGCGGCAACCCTCCCGAATACAAGGTCGAAACCGGCTCGGTGACTGTCGAGGAAAGCAGCGTGGATGTCCCCGTTCCCGAGGTTGAGCTGAAGATGAACGAGGAAAAGGTGGACGTGCCCTCGGGCATCTCGATCACCCCGCCCGCACCTGACGGCCCTGCAGCCGGACAGTAATCGCAATCACACCCGCTTGCCGGAAACCCGGCCATCACTGATGGCCGGGTTTTCTATTTGCCTTTGAACTGCGGCGGGCGCTTTTCCATGAAGGCCAGTCGGCCTTCCTTGTAGTCTTCGCTGGCAAAGCATGCTGCGACCTGTTCGGCACAAAGGGCGACATTCCGGTCGACGGGGGCTTTCAGGTTTTCCGTGACGGCGGTTTTCACCGCCCGGATGGTCAACGGTGCATTTCCGGAAATACGTTTGGTGTAGTCGTCGCAGGTGCTATCCAGATCCGCGCGCGGCACCGACCGGTTGATCAGGCCCATGGTGACGGCCTCACCTGCGTCAAACTGGCGCGCGGTGTAGAAAATCTCCATCGCAAAGGACGGTCCTACGATCTGCATCAGCCGTTCGATCCCGGCAGCAGCATAACCGAGACCCAGCTTGGCAGCGGGCACTGCGAAGCGTGAATCATCCGACGCAATCCGGATATCGCAGCACAGCGCGATCGCCAGACCGCCGCCAATCGCGTAGCCACCGATTTTCGCGATGGTGGGAATTGGCGCCAGAGTGAGCGTGTCCTGAAAGGATTTCACAGCGGCGTTGTATTCGTCCACGGCCGCCTTCGAATCCCGCTCCTCGCCGAATTTCGAGATATCGGCACCCGCCACAAAGGCTTTTTCCCCCGCCCCCGTAAGCACGATGACGCGCACATCCCCAGCGTCACAGAACTCCCGGATTGCGGCTTCACCATCGCGCCACATATCCAGCGACATGGCATTGTGGCGCTCGGGATTGTTGAAAGTGATGTACCCGACAGCGCCTTCGCGCTTGCTGATAATGCGGTCTGTTGTCATTTGAGTCTCCGTACTCCGGTCACACTGGAATTCTGAATTAACGCGCAATCCTCAGAGATTGAGGAGCGCCTTGGCATTGTCATAGCAAATCTTCTGGCGCTGGTCGTCCGTCAGGGGCGCCGCCTCGATCCACTCGCCCGCTTCAATGGGGCGTTCAAAAGGGTAATCCACCGAGAACATCACCCGGTCAAGCCCCACCGTATCGATGGAACAGATAAGTGGCGCATCCGCACAAACCCCCGACGTCGTGAACCAGACATTGCGCCGAAAGTATTCCGACGGGTTGAGATCAAGGCGCATATCGCCCCGATTGGATATTTCCCAGCGGCTGTCGAAACGCCAGAGCAGGAACGGGATCGTTTCACCCATATGTCCGAGGATGAGCTTGGCATCGGGGAACCGGTCGAACACGCCGGAAAAAACCAGCCGCAAGGCGTGGGTGGCGGTTTCCACGGTCCAGGACCAGACCGGCCCGAACAATTCGGGATGGCCGCTATACATATGGACCTGTTCGGGCGGGTTGTTGGGATGGATATAGATCGGCGCGCCCAGATCGGCCGCGCGCTCCCAGACCGGCGAATAGCGATTATCATCAAGATAGCTGCCATTGGTCTGGCCGTTGATCATCACCCCGGACATGTTCAGATCACGCATGCAGCGTTCAAGTTCGTCGGCGGCCTCGGCGGGATCCTGAAGCGCAAGATGGCCCAGACCACCATACCGGTCCGGATTGGCTGCCATCTTCTCGGCTAGAAAGTCATTGACCTCCCGCGCCTTGCGGACCGCCGTATCGGTTCGCTTTTCGGCCTGCACCCCGGGGCCGGCAAGCGAGAGAACCGATTTCTCGATCCCGATAAGATCCATTGATTCAAGGCGGCGTTCACCAAAATCCTGGAGCACATCCAGCGCCTTGCCGAACAGTTGCGGGCTGATGTTGATGGCTGTGGTGTTGAAATAATCGATGAACCCCTCAGCCATGAAGTGTTCTTCGAGTGCAATCTTCGGGGTTTTGGTCAACGCACCCATATCGTCTTGCCTGTTCGCAATTGTTTACCGGGCCGGCGATCCGAAAACCACGCAGCCCGTTGAACGCGAACATTAGCCGCGACGTAGCTGAATCGCCATTCCTGCCAATCCGGATTCCCGCGACATGGCATCAAAGGGTGTTTGTCACCCTTGTGCTGGAGAGGCGGCAGCTCCCAGGCCCGCAAACGAAACAGGTGCCTGATAGATCGCAAGGACGATACAACCGTCATCGCTGACAATCGCATGATCGGTGCCTGGCGGGCTGATCAGGACCGTTCCGGCTTTGTAGGTGCCGCGATCATCGGTCTGATCCCCCGCGAGGACGATGATGTGCTCATATCCGGTATGGGCGTGGCGCGGCACTTTTGCGCCGGGCTGAAACCGCAGCAGACAGGCAGACGGCCCGTCCGCCCCCATGACACCATAAATCTGGAACAACTCGACCCCGTCGCGAAACGGCTGCCAGTCGAGCCTGTCGGCTTGCGCAGCCATGTCCATGATATCGGTCATGATAATCGGTTGGGGCATTGCAGCTGCGGAACTCTTGTTCATGATTTCTCCAGGGTTTCAAAAATTTGTGCCGACATCGCCGTCCAGCCAACAATCCCGCCCTGGGCTCGCACCATTTCGAGCGTCGCGGCCTTGAATTCGGGAAAGTAACTTTCGGTGCAGTCTTCAACCAAAAGACATTCAAACCCGCGATCATTGGCTTCGCGCATGGTTGTCTGGACACAGACCTCCGTCGTCACCCCGGTCATCAGCAGATGCGTCACACCAAGCCGGGTCAATGTGTCGGCAAATGGTGTCGCGTAAAACGCGCCTTTTCCCGGTTTGTCGATCACGACCTCTCCCGGTTCGGGCGCGAGCGCCGAAATGATCTCGGCCCCCGGTTCGCCCGCGATCAGAATCCGGCCCATCGGCCCGGTATCGCCAATCCGCAGTGCCGGACCACCGCGATCACGCTTGGCGGGCGGGCAATCCGAGAGATCGGGGCGATGGCATTCGCGGGTGTGGATGATCGGAACACCCGCAGCCCGACACGCGGCCATCAGGTCTTGCAGGGCAGGCACAATGGCCTGCAGGCGCGAAACATCATTGCCGAGAGATTCGCCAAAACCACCGGGCTCAATGAAATCGCGCTGCATGTCGATGACGATCAGGGCAAGACGTCCCGTGGGGAAGTCGTAATCGAAAGGCGCGGCACGGATCATCGGCATGACGGTCTTCTTTTTTGTCGTATCGGCGCGGGACGGCCAAGGTCGGCAGACACCAATCAGCAATCCACATGCCAAGAGCCATGGAAGGCGCAATGCCCGAGAACCCGCGCTTTCGCAAGCGAATGCAACCCATGCCCACCGACCCGGTTGCCCATTATTTGGGCTGCCCGAGGTCTTTGCTGAAACCCGTCTGCAGGGCATGATACGTCCGTATTCTGACAATCTGTCAGACGAAATCGGAGCAGTAGCTTGGCAAAACGGCGGGCAAGCAAACCGGCGCGCGGACAGACCCGGTCACATTTTCTCGAGGAGCGTCTGGCCGAAGAGATCATCAATGGCCGCCTCCTGCCCGGCACACGCCTTGAGGAGCAGACCATCGCCGATCGGTTCAAGACATCGCGGACTCCGGTACGCGAAGCACTGCGCCGGCTTGCCGCCACCGGATTGATCGAGATACGCCCCCGGCGCGGTGTTGTCGTTTCGACCGTGACACGCGAACGTCTGGCGCAGATGTTCGAGGCGATGGCCGAACTGGAGGGCGCCTGCGCGCGACTGGCTGCCCGGCGCATGACCGAGACCGCGCGCCAGCAACTTCAAGCGATTCAACGCAAGGGCGTGGAAATCATGGAGGCCGAGGATCCCGACGCCTACGAAACCCACAACCGGGCCTTTCATGCCGCGATCTACAGCGGATCGGGAAACGAGGTCCTGGAGGAAACCGCACAATCGGTGCGCGCCCGCCTGGCTCCGTTCCGCAGCGCCCAGTTCCATATTCCCGGCCGGGTGGCGAAATCGGTGGCCGAGCATGCCGAGGTGATCGACGCGATCCTGCACGCCGATGGTGAGCGTGCCTATGCGGCGATGCGGGCCCATATGCTGACCGTCAGTGATGCATCCGCGGTCTTCGCCACGCGGACACCACCAGACCGGGTCTAGATTTCACGGTCGCACACAATATGATTACCAACACATTGTAATATACAATAATAATGTTTTTTGTATACACTTTGAACAGGCATTGATTGCATTGCCTGTTTTTTGGGCAGAACAAACTGCCGGCATAGCGGACAAGGCCGGTTTTCCGGGCTGACTAAGACGGGTGGACTGGCCT
>JAURLR010000077.1 GCA_030831135.1 Alphaproteobacteria bacterium | reverse complement strand
TAGAGACTTAGCAAGAGGGGCGGTGCTCATCGCCTTTAGCAAACTGTTCGGAACATCTGGCTCTGACTTCGTAAGAAGTGGGATAGCTTTTCCAGCAAACTGACTTGGAATAACGCGCTTGGATATCTCACTCTTCTTCTCCACCGCAGCTTTACCCATGAACGCTCGTTTCAGTAACTCATCGGAAACCAAGGATTCCAACTCGATCTCTTCAAGATCATAACGGGGAATACCATCCGGCCCGGTCTTGATAACAAACAGGACCTGGGCAAGAACGGAATCCGTTCCGAATTCGGGATAAAACGCCGAGAGGCTGCCGTCAAAAACATCCTCCAGGATGGCCGCCAGTTTGATCCGCAGGTTTGTGTCGTAGCGATCACGCGGGACGAAAACGAGCGCGGTGATGTAACGCTGGAAAGGGTCCTCACGCACAAACAAGGCGGTGCGCTGACGTTCCTGCAGATGCAGGATTCCCAACGCATGTTCGAGCAGTTTGTCATCTTCGATCTGCAGCAACTCGTCGCGCGGATAGTTTTCCAGGATATGCACCAAGGCCTTGGCATCATGGCTCGCGGGCGGGAACTGGGCATGGGACAACGCCGCCTCGATCTTGCTCCGCAGCATCGGAATGTTCATCGGTGAACGGCTATAGGCGGCCGAAGTGAACAGGCCGACGATCATGCGCTCACCGGTCACCTTGCCTTCGTCGTCAAAGGTCTTCACGCCGATGACATCCATATGCACCCGGCGATGAACGGTGGCCCGCTGGTTCGCCTTTGTGATCATCATCAACCGGGGTTGGCGGATAAAGGACCGCACCTCTTCGGGCAGCGGCGCGTCATCAGCCCAGTTTTCGAAGATCGCACGTTCGGCATCGCGCAAAACGCCCAGACTGCCAGCCTGAGTCTTCAGGCGCTGCTTGTCGCCCGCACCAGCATGGGTGTACTCGCGATAACCGAGAAACGTGAAATGGTCATCGTTGAGCCATTCGAGGAACGCCCGGGTCTGTTCAACCTCACCCTTGGCAATTTTTCCCGGCGGCGGGCCGGCAAGTTCTTCGATCAGTGCCCCGACATGCTGCTTCATCGCAGGCCAGTCCTCCACGGCGGCACGGACGTCCTGAAGTACCTGTTCGATCCGCCCCGTCAGGCGCGCCAGAGATGCCGGGTCGCTTTGCTGACTGACCTCGATATGCATGAAGCTTTCGCGCTGGCCTTTCTCCTTTGCCGCAGGATGGCACGACGCGATGTCGCCTTTTGCTGTTCGCGTCACGGAGAAGATCGGGTGGATAACGAGATGAACAATCAGGCCCTGGTAGTTCAGCTCCGCCGTCAGGGAATCGACCAGAAACGGCATGTCTTCGGTGACGACTTCAATCACGGTGTGCGAGGATTCCCAGCCATGGGCATCGGGGCGCGGATTGAAGACGCGGATCAGGGGCTGTCCGGGGAGGCGCTTCTGGGCAAAACCCCAGAATGAAGCCGCAGCACCGTACAATTCTTCAATATTCGAGGACGCAATATCGGCCGGCGGCACATTGGCATAGAAGGCCTTGATGAATTCTGCGCACGCCTTGCCCGCCTCCTTGCCAAGATGTTTGGTTGCAAGTTGGGCGGTTTTTCCGACGATATTTTTCGAACGGGAATGGGTGCGCGACGCCATGGATGGTTTCCTCTGAAAGATGCGGCAAGCTTTGGACGTATGCTGTTGTTGCAACCGGGTGTCACCGCGACGGCAGAATCTAGGACTGCCTTTGATAAAACATGGTTAACACCCGAAAGTATTCCTTAACCATGTTTTTCCATACTCACCCGCAACGCCACCGACCGCGCCCATGTTCCCGCCTGCAAAAACCGAGGCCGCAAATGAGTACACAGGACGTCCACCCCGACCAGAACCCGATCCCGGCGCCGCTCCGGCGAATCCCCGAGTCCGTGCGGGACAGCCTGACACCGCAACAGGCTTACGCGGTCTCGACAGCGGTACAGCCATCCGGCCGCCATCCCGTCGATCTGCGTCTGACGCTTCCTCTGCCGGGGCGGCCGGTCTTCTTCTCTATCGTCGCGGGGCGTGAACAACGTTCGAATGACCGTCTGGCCGCTGAACGACGACAGCACCCCCTGCACACATTGGGAAATGTGGTGTTCATGATTTCAAGCCTGACAGGGTTTTACACTCTCGGCCTGCTGGCGGTTCTAATGATGGGTTCTGTGCTCGACTACTAAGTCCCATTTTCGGGGGTCTTGCCACAACCGCATGCTTGGTTAACCCTGTGGAGCCTTTGAAATACGGCTTTCCTTGGGGGAGGAATCATCATGCGTCTTGTCACCTACGCAACACCCGACACCATGTCCGCACGCCTTGGCGCTTTGATGGATGGCGACCGGCGGGTTCTTGACATTCAGGCTGCCGCGAAACTGGCAGGCATCGACGCCGCGCCCTATGCCAGCATGCTGGCGCTGATCGATGCCGGACCGGCCGCCCTTGATGGCGCGCGTGAACTGGCAGATCGCACCCGACAGGACGGTGTAGGGGAGGTTTTCGAGGACCGCGAAACCGTCCGCCTGCACGCACCGCTGCCCAACCCGAGGCGCCTGCGCGACTGTACCTGCTTTTTGCAGCACCTTCGCAACGCCCGTGCTGTCCGATACACCCGGCTTGCGGCCCGCGAAGCCGACCCCGAAGCCGCGATGGAGAAATTCCGCGCTGCGGGTGCGCTGGATGTGCCGCGCGAATGGGAAATTGCACCGGTCTATCTCAACAGCAACCATCTCAGCATTATCGGCCCCGGTGATGACGTCGTCTGGCCGGACGAGGCCCACCGCATGGATTATGAACTGGAATGGGCTGTTGTCACCGGTTCGGGCGGGAGCAACATCAAGGCCGAGAAAGCCGCAGAACATTTCTTCGGCTTCACGATCTTCAACGATGTGAGCGCGCGCGATATTCAGGCAATCGAGATTCGCACCGGCGCGGGCATGGGCGGGCCGGGCAAGGACTTCGACGCCGGCAATGCCATGGGGCCCTGCATCGTGACGGCGGACGAATTCTCCGATCCCTACAATCTGGACATGGCCGCACGGATCAACGGCGAGGAGTGGAGCCGTGGAAACACCTCGATGATGGATCATCGTTTCGAGGATGTGCTGGCCCATCTCAGTCGTAGCCAGTCGATCCACCCCGGGGAAATCTTCGGCTCGGGGACCGTTCCCAGCGGCTGCGGACTGGAACACAATCGCTATCTTTCCGATGGCGACACCATCGAACTGGAGGTCGAGGGTATCGGCATCCTGAAGAACCGGATCGTCAAACCATCGGATTGGCGCGACCGGCAGACACCAGACGAGAACTAGGGGAGCAGAAAATGCCACGAGATATTCGCCGGGTGATCACCGGCCATGATGACGACGGCAAGGCCGTGGTCATGATTGATGAAACCATGACGCCGGATATGGGCCATGTCCTGACCCCGCAGGGACAAGACAATGTCAGGCTCTCGGATGTCTGGCTCTCGCACGCCATCCCCGATGACAACAGCGGCCATGACGATTCCGTCCAGGACAAGGTGACCCTGGAGCCACCGGCGGGCGGGGCCGTGTTCCGGGTGCTCGAACTGCCGCCGGATTCCCAGCGCAACTTCGATCAGATGAAAGAATATTTCGAGAAAATGGGCGCCGGGGATCGCCTCGACGGGCAGAAGCATCCGGGCATGCACAAGACCCAGTCGGTTGATTACCTGATCGTCATATCCGGCGAAGTGTGGCTGATCCTGGATGAAGAAGAGGTTTGCCTGAAAGCGGGCGATGTCTGTGTGCAACGCGGCACGCTCCACGCCTGGTCCAACCGCACCGAAGAACCCTGCCTGATCGCGGCTGTGCTGGTGGATGCCAAGCCGCTCGATGAGACGGATTAGCGCCAAAACCGGACAAAATTTGTGCCCAATCGCCGGTTGAGGCGCGCGGGACACTGCGCCACAATCGGGTATCGCGATTTGCAAACCCACATAGCGGAGCCGAACCATGGGCCTCAATTTCATGGAGCATATTCTGATCCTCACCGACGACCCCGACGGGACGCGCGACTGGTGGGTGAACAATCTCGGATTCCGCTCGGGCGACCACCCCGAATTCGGGTTTCCGGTTCACTGGCTTTATATCGGCGACCAGGACGTGGTGCATATCGGCAAGGCCAACCACTCCGACCACCAGAACGAATATCTGCGTCCCGGTGATCAAACGGCGGCGGCCAAGGCTGAAACCAATACCGGGTCCGGCCGGATCGATCATGTCTGCTTCAACTGTTCGGGCATCGAGGAGTTTGCTGACCGGCTGGAAAAGAACGGCATCAAATACAATGAGCGTCAGGCCCATGATCAGTCGCTCTACCAGCTGTTCTTCATGGAGCCGATCAACGGCATCAAG